>CAMZAY010000122.1 GCA_947304365.1 uncultured Clostridia bacterium
CCATGTTCGATATTTCCGACCCGACCAACGTAAAAGAGCGCGCCAGCCTTCATATAAACGATATCGATTATTCCTCCGCCGAATACGATCATAAGGCGATACTGGTCGCGCCCGAGCGCGGGCTTATCGGCTTCCCCGCGGAGAACGACTGCTATGCCGTCTATTCCTACGGTGATGAAGGCTTCAAGGAAATGGCCCGTATAAAGCTCGGCGATTCCGAATGGTTCGGCGCCGAAGGAAAGGGACTTTATATAGGCTCCTGCTTCTACGTGATAGACGTTGCCGGCACGGCGTACGTCATTGATCTTAACACCTTCGAGCTCTCGGCAAAAGCGGAGTTCTGATCCGGGAGCAGGCAAAGGCCCCGCTTAAGCAGAATAACGATTTTAAGAACATCCCATATTAAAGAGGGAGCGCCCCGTTCAAATACTTGCGGGGCGCTTCTTTTTTTGATATAATATTTATAATTGCACAGTTTATAAAGCAGTATCGACGCAAGCAAACATGCCGGCGCCGATAAGGACGCGGACCGATCCGGTTTTATGCGGTCGGCCGCGGCAAGTACGCATTCGTCATCTGCAAAGGAGATCATTGCATGGAAAACGCATCCGCTGTAAAACTTCCGCTTTCGGGAAGGATCGATTCCAACAACGCGCAGGCTGAGGAAGCGAAGCTCCGCTCCGGGCTTGAGGGAAAGGGATCCGCCGCCGTGATACTCGACGCCGCGAAGCTCGAGTACATTTCCAGCGCCGGCTTGAGGATACTGCTTCGTTTGAAGAAGGATCATCCCGATCTCACTATAGAAAACGTCAGCTCCGAGGTGTATGAGATCCTCGACATGACCGGCTTTACCGAAATGATGAACGTTGAAAAGGCTTACCGCATTATTTCGGTAGATGGCTGCGAGGAGGTCGGCCGCGGCGCGAACGGCACTGTCTACCGCATAGACAACGACAACGTGGTGAAGGTCTACAACGATCCCGAGGCGCTTGACGACATACGGAATGAGCGCGAGATGGCGAAGCTTGCCCTTATACTCGGGATACCCACCGCCATATCCTACGATATTGTAAAGGTCGGCGACAGCTACGGCTCCGTGTTCGAGCTTCTGAACGCGCGTTCATTCTCGAAGATACTCGCGACTGAGCCGGATAGATTCGACTGGTGCGTGAAGGAGTACTCGTGGCTTTTGAAGAAGCTCCATGCTACCGTCGTTCCCGAGGGAAAGCTCCCGTCGATAAAGAAGACCGCGATGAAATGGGCGGAGTTCATGAGGGATTATCTTCCCGAAGCCGATCACAAGAAGCTGTTGGATCTGTTCGGATCCGTTCCCGAGAACCTGCACATGGTGCATGGAGATTATCACACCAAGAACGTCATGCTTCAAAACGACGAAGTGCTGCTCATAGACATGGACACGCTCTCCGTCGGCGATCCGATATTCGAGCTTTCGGCGATCTACAATGCGTTTGTCGGTTTCCACGAATACGATCACGAAGGGATCAAGGCATTCCAGGGATTTGATTTCGAGACCGCGAATCGTTTCTTCTACGCGGTGCTCTCGGACTATCTTGGGACGAGCTCAAAAACAAAGCAGACGGAAGTCGTCAACAAAGCGCGTCTGATCAGCTACACGCGCCTTATAAGGCGCTCGATAATACACGGCGGGCTCGGGAGTGAAAAGGGCCGCGCCGAGATCGCTCTCTGGAAGGGCGAGCTTACGGAGCTTCTGCACAATATCGACGAGCTGACGTTTTCAAAGGATGAGCTTATAATCCCCGCCGAGCGAAAGAACCTTGACGAGGTGCTTTCGTTCATCGACGAGCACGTCGGGGTGCTCGCTCCGTCCGAGAAGGCGCGGATGCAGCTTGCTGTCGCCGCGGAGGAGATATTCGTAAATATCGCCGATTATGCCTATACTCCGTTCAAGGGCGACGCGAAGGTCAGGATCACCGCCAATGAGGACGACCGGACTGTGACGGTCTCTTTCGAGGACGGCGGGATACCTTACGATCCGCTTAAGAAACAGGATCCCGATATTTCGCTCCCCGCCGAAGAAAGGACGCCCGGCGGGCTGGGAGTGTTCCTCGCAAAGAAGCTGACGGATGACCTGAGCTACGAATACAGGGAAGGCAAAAACATTCTTAAATTCAAGAAAAATCTTTCATGACAGAGCTTTTCTCAAATGATACGGTTCGACACGCGCGATAAAAAGCCCAAGCTTTACGGGCTTGCGGTAATAACGGCGGTTTTTGCCGCGGCGATATTGCTTGCCGCGCTCCTTGCAAAAGAAAAGGCCGTCATCCCCTGCGAGATCGCGGTGATCGTTTATCTTCTGCTCGCCGAGGCGGCTCATATCAACGCTTTCGTCGGGCAGCTCAAATACAATCCGTATTCGTACAACACCATCTACTATATCGGCTTTGCGTTATTCGTACTGTCTCTGATCGCAACGAACGCCTTCCTGCTGATAAGGATGATCAGGGAGCCGCTCTTTCGGCAGGCGGAGCAGATACTCTACGTTTTCCTTAATTCGGCAAAGGTGTATATGCTGGTTTCCGCGCCGTTCATACTGGTATTCTCCGCCGCGCTCTTCATTTCGAACGTCTCCCTGCTCGTTCACGAGCGCAAACGCTTCGTAAACGTGCTTGGTATAATACTCGCCGTACTTCTTGTAGCGGGTGAATCGGTGTTCTTCTTCTACGATATGTACGCGAGCGGCAGTACGATTCAAGTCATGATCCACGATCTTTTCGGAAACCTGTTCGCCGCGGTGTACCTTTACTTTGAGTGCATGCTGATCGGCGCGATCATCGCAAACGTCATCGTCGTCAGATACGAGCCGGAAAAAGACAAGGATTACATTATAATTCTCGGCTGCGGGCTTAAAAAGGACGGCTCCCCCACCCCCCTTCTTAAAGGGCGTGTCGACCGCGCGATCGAGTTTTACGAAAAGCAGAAGACCGAGACCGGAAAATCGCTCTGTTTTGTGACCTCCGGCGGGCAGGGTCCCGACGAAGCCGTTTCGGAAAGCCTCGCCATGAAGCGATATCTTATGGAGCGCGGGATCCCGGAGGAAATGATAATCGAGGAGGATGCCTCCCGCGATACCTTTGAGAATATGAGATTCTCAAAGGAAAAGATCCTTGAGCGCCGCCCGGATGCGAAGGTCGCATTCTCCACCACCAATTACCACGTGTTCAGGAGCGGGTTATTCGCACGGCGCGTAAAGATGCGTGCGGTGGGCGTCGGCGCGAAGACCAAATGGTATTTCTGGCCCAACGCCGCCGTAAGGGAGTTTGCGGGGCTTTTGGCCAATCACCGTACAAAGCAGGCGATCGTGCTGGGCAGTATGATAGCCGCTTACATAATCATGACATTGATCGCATACCGATGACGGTAAAACGGGCGGTTTCCGGCCCGTATCGAAACGAAAGGCGGCCATTATGCGCGAGATACCGATAACCGAATTCAGCCCCGTCAGGATAGGGCAGATCGAAAACGAAAAAGCAGGCACCGGCTGCACGGTATTCCTTTGCGAAAACGGTATGCGCGCCGGGCTCGACGTGCGCGGCGGCGGTCCCGCATCAAGGGAAACGCAGCTTTTGAACCCGCTCATGGCGGCAAACGAGATACACGCGATAGTCCTTGCGGGCGGGAGCGCGTTCGGCCTCGGGGCGGCGAACGGAGTGATGCGCCTTCTGGAGGAGCGCGGCTTCGGCTACGACGTGGGCGTGACGAAAGTGCCCCTCGTAGTGCAGTCGGATCTTTTCGATCTGACCGTCGGCGACCCCTTCACAAGACCCGATGAAGAAATGGGTTATGCCGCGGCGAAGCTCGCAATGGACGCGCCCAATTACCGCGACGGCAATTTCGGCGCGGGCTGCGGGGCGACCGTCGGCAAAATAGCGGGCATGGACACCTGCATGAAGACCGGCATGGGAAGTTTTGCCGTTGAGATAGGCGAGCTGAAGATAGGCGCGGTCGTCGCTCTGAACGCGCTGGGCGACATATTCGATTGGAAGACCGGCAGGCAGATCGCCGGGCTGCTTTCGGAGGACAGGACCTCTTTCAGGAGCTCGCCGGAGGTGATAAGCTCGAACATAACGAGTGTCAAAAACCGCTTTGTCGGCAATACGACGCTCTGCGTGATATTGACCAACGCATATTTTGAGAAGACCGCTCTCTGCAAGATCGCCGGCATGGGCCATGACGGTTACGCGCGTTCGATCCGCCCGGTGCACACTTCGCTTGACGGCGACAGCATTTACGCCGTTTCCGCAGGCTGCGTCGAGGCGGATCAGGAAACGGTCGGCACGCTTGCGGCGGAGGTCGTGAGCGAAGCGATAGTCCGCGCCGTCACGAGCGCCGAAAGCGCATACGGCTTCCCCGCGGCGCGGGATATTTCCCCGAAAGGAGCAGGCGATCGATGAGCGCTCATTATACGAAGGCCGTCATGGATCCCTCCGGA
>CAMZAY010000123.1 GCA_947304365.1 uncultured Clostridia bacterium
TGTACTTTTCCAGTCTGTTGAGGTAGAAACGGTAATCATCCGACTCCTCGAAAATCAACTGTTTCCCGTTGCCGCGCGCGATAACATGGTAGTATCCGGAATCACTCAACGATCTCGAATGCCTAGGCATAGCTCTTCCCTTCTTCTACTAACCAATGGGGACGGTTCTCATAACCAATGGGGACGGTTCTCAGTGGTTAGTAAATAGGACGATTGCAGACAACTAAACAGTTTACTAACCATTGAGAACCGTCCCCATTGGTTAGTGATCCGAAGGAGGACAATATGGACAGGGAAAAGCTTTACGTTTCCGCGAAAAGGCTGATCATCATCGCCGCGCTGCTCGTGTTCATCGCGGCGGCCTTCACAGCGGCGGAATGGATAATACTTTTCAGAGAGAACGATTTGGAGCTCTACGACGCGCTGTTCCTGATCTCGTTGGCGCTCCAGTTCATCGTTGTGCCCTGCGCCATGGTGCTCGCGATAATCGGCATAGTCCGCGCGGCAAAGGCGAACGCAAGGGGCGAGAAGACGGGCAGAAGGCTCGTCGTCCTGGGAGCGATCACAGCGGGCGCGGCGGAAAGCGTATGGGTTTGGTTCTTTATAGTAAGGACGCTCATCGGCGGAATGAGCGTGTGAGTCAAGAAGGAGGAAAACATGAATTACGAAACCGATATTTTGAAGCTTTTTGATGAAAAATGGGCGCTCGTCACAGCGGGGGATCTTGACGATTTCAACGCGATGACTGTTTCCTGGGGCGGCATGGGCACGCTGTGGAACAAGCCAGTCGCCACCGTTTACGTGAAGCCCGTCAGGTACACCCACGAGTTTATGGAGGCAAACGACTATTTCACCGTGTCGTTTTTCGATGAGAAGTACAGGAAGGCGCTCTCCGTGATGGGCACGAAGTCCGGAAGGGACTGCGACAAGGTCGCTCTCGCGGGGCTCACTCCCGTAAGGATCGGCGACGGCATCGTCGGCTACGTGCAGGCGGCGAGCACGCTCGTCTGCCGCAAGATCTACCGTCAGGATCTCGATACCGGCGCTATGCCGGAGGCGGTCATAGAGCGCTATTATGAGGAAGAGGCGCCCCACACCATGTACATCGGCGAGATAGTCGGTATCGGCTGATGACTGAGGATCGCGCAAACAAGCTCATCCGCGAGGCGGCGGATATCATGACGGCTTATCCGGTGGAGACGGAGAGGCTTTATCTGCGTCTTTTCACGCCGGACGATCTGGAGGATTTTTTCGAGTACATCTCGCAGAAGGAGCTTCAAAGGCTCTCGGGCAATCCGGAGATAAATACGCGAAAGGAAGCGCGGGAGAGCCTTGAATGGCTCATCGGTCAGAACCGGATCTGTCCCACGCGCTTTGCGATAGCGCTTCGCGGGACGGGCAAGGTGATAGGCAATTTCTGCGTCAACTTCTATCCGTTCCTGCTTAACGACCCCGCGCTCGAAGGGAAAAAGGGGCTTTCGCTGTCGTTCGTGCTCAATGAGAACTATCAGCGGCGGGGCCTTATGACGGAGCTTTTGAAGAGGATCATAGATTACTTTTTGAAGGAGCACGGCTTCGATTTTTTAAACGCCGGGTATTTCGATTTCAACGAGGGCTCGAAGCGCCTGCAGGAAAAGGCGGGCATGCATCCTTATATCGAGCATACCTTCGAGCATAAGGGCGAAATGCTTAACGTGAAGGAAATGATGATTTGCAGGGAAGACCTGCAATAGACTGTTTATATCGATCTGCTTATGCGCTTTAAGCCGGCCGCGGGCTTAAGCGAGCGGGCGCCGCGTCATGCGCGGAACTCGTCAAATCAAGCCCGCCGGACCGCTCCTGCGAGACAGATCCGCAGTATGAAAGAACAAAAGACTCCGCAGTGAAAAAGAGATCACGGCAGAGTCCTTTTTTTATGCTGTCATTATTGCAATATATCGAATTTGGTGATATCATTTATTTGGTTAAAAATGGCAATAATCAGTTTTTTGGGGGATCGATATGACCTTTGAAAATTGGATCAGCATAGCGGGGGGCATCGCACTTTTCCTGTACGGCATCCGTATTATGGGAAACGGCATAGAGCGTCTTGCCGGCTCCAAGCTCAAAAAAATACTTGAAAAGCTGACGAAGAACCGCTTTATGGGGCTTATACTCGGCATGGTCATCACCGGTATCATACAGAGCTCCAACGCAGTTTCGGTAATGACGGTCGGCTTCGTCAACGCGGGGCTGATGCCGCTTGAAAATGCGGTCGGCGTCATAATGGGCGCCAACGTCGGTACCACCATCACCGGTCAGCTCATCGCGTTCAACATCGACAAATTCGCGCCCATCATCGCGTTCGTCGGCGTAATGGGCATGACCTTCTTAAAGAAAAAGCCCTGGAACAACATATTCTACATCGTTGCGGGCCTCGGCATGCTCTTCATGGGTATGATGCTTATGAAGACGCATATGAAGCCCCTCGCAAATGAGGAATGGTTCCAGAACATCGTGCTCAGCGTGGAGCATAATCCGCTGCTCGGCGTGCTGTTCGGCACTATTATGACGATGCTTCTGCAGTCGGTCTCCGCCTCGGTCGGCGTTCTGCAGGCCATGGCGGCCGCGGGCGCGCTCGGCGCGCATCCGCTTGCGATAGCGGTGTACCTGATCTGCGGTCAGAACATCGGCTGCACCACGGTCTCCGTCATAGCCGCGATGGGCGGCACCAAGGACGCGAAGCGCACCGCCGCGATACACGTTATGTTCAACGTGTTCGCCTGCGTGATCTGCGTTATACTTCTGCAGTTCCTTCCCCTTACGACATGGATCGAAAGGCTTTCGCCCAACAATCCCACGCAGCAGCTCGCCAACGCCAACACCTTCCTGAAGATCGGCGCAACGCTGATCATGTTCCCGCTCTCCGCTCTGCTCATAAAGCTTTCGCGCGTTATCATCCGCGGCGAGGACGCTTTCGACGGGCTGCGGCTCATACACATCCCG
This sequence comes from uncultured Clostridia bacterium, assembly GCA_947304365.1. Classification (GTDB taxonomy): domain Bacteria; phylum Bacillota; class Clostridia; order Christensenellales; family CAG-138; genus UBA3857. The sequence goes on from CAMZAY010000123.1 coordinate 2,986, forward strand.
GCAAAGGGCTTCGGTTCGGCGGCGGTCGCCGTCTCCGGCGCGGAGCTTGAGTGCAACCGCATGTTCGACCTTGCCGCCGCCAATATGGAGCGCGTGGCGGTAGCCCTGAAGACCAGGAAGAAGGACGATCTTGAAACGATCGACAAGGACGAGGAGACCATCGACTTCCTGAATCACGAGATCGCAAAGGCGCTCGTCGACATCAACCGCGCCGGTCTCGGCGAGCCGGAAGCCCGTGCGATCGACCGTATGCACCACGTCATAACCGATTATGAGCGCATCGGCGACCATGCGGAGAATATCGCCGGCTACGTCGCCCATATGCGCGAAAACAAGCTCAGCCTCTCCGAAGCGGCAATGGCGGAGCTGGACAACCTCTTCGGCAAGGTCGTCACCATAATGAGGAACGCCCATTCCTACATGATGGATCCGACCTCGATCGATTATGCCGAGATCGAGCGTGAGGAGCAGGAGATCGACGATCTGGTGGACGAGTACAAGAACGCTCATATCGCCCGTATGGAGAAGAAGCAATGCTCTGCGGATATCGGTATGCTTTACGTGGAAATGCTGACCGACCTTGAGCGTGTCGGCGATCACGCGATGAACATCGCGGAGACAAGGGCGCCGAAATGATCATAACCTCAGCCAAAAACGAAAAGATAAAGGAGCTGCGCTCGCTTTCATCGAAGAAGGGCAGACGGGATACCGGGCTGACCCTTATCGAGGGCGAGCGCCTCGTTTTGGACGTGATAAGCTCCGGCGTCGCGCCCGATACGGTGCTCGTCGCCGAATGGAACACCACCGCCGGGGCGAAGCTTGACGAGCTTGGCGTCAAATACATCACCGTAACTGGCGAGGTGATGAAGGCGGCCTCCGATACCGACTCCCCGCAGGGGGTGCTTGCGGCGGTCAAAACGCCGTCCGCCGAGCCGCCGGAGGAATATCCCAAGGGGCTGATCGTTGCGCTCGACAGGCTGCAGGACCCGGGCAACCTCGGCACCGTGCTCCGCACCGCGGACGCGTTCGGCGCGGCGGGCGTGCTCGTGGGGGAGGGGAGCGTGGATCCCTTCATGCCCAAGGCGGTGCGCTCCGCAATGGGGTCGACGTTCCATATCCCCGTCTGGCAGGGCGAGCTTAAAACGGAAATACCCCGGCTCAAGGAACAGGGCTTCGGCGTCGTCTGCGGACATCTTGCCGGGGAGGAGGTATTGCCCCCGCTTCCCGAAAACCGCGTGATAGTGATAGGCAACGAGGCAAACGGCGTATCTCCCGAAACGGCGCAGATGTGCACGCTCTACCGCCTGCCCATGAAGGGGCGCGCGGAGAGCCTTAACGCCGCCGTCGCCGCGGCGATACTGATCTATAAACTGAGTGAATAAAAAGAACGCTCTTAAATCAAAGAGCGTTCCTTTTTTATGCCGTTATTCACCTTTTCTTTTTACCGCCGCGGGCCTTCTTTTTCTTTGAAAGTATGCC
>CAMZAY010000124.1 GCA_947304365.1 uncultured Clostridia bacterium
TCTATTCACAGTTCGTTTATGATACCCAGCGCGAACCTCAGTATCATCAGCGCGTCGGCGGAGTCGACGGAGCCGTCCTCGTTCACGTCGCCGGCGGCGAGACCGGCGCCTTCAAGCAGCTCGATGCCCATGGAATGACGCAGCGCAAGGAGCGCGTCGGCGGAATCGACGGTACCGTCCAGGTTGACGTCGCCCTTTATGAACGAAACGGGATCGGCGTCCGTGACGGTGTGAAGACCCATTATCTCAAGCCCGGTGCCGATCATGCCGAGGTACGTTACGCTGCCCGCGGCGATATCGATCCTGTAAAGCCCGTTGGTTAAGCTCGAGGGCTCGTTCACGTGCGCCCAGTAGATGGCGTCCGTCACGGGGTCCCAGGTCATCGACTGCCCGTAGAAGCAGGGCATGCCGGTGTCGAGCACGGGTGTGAGCGCGCCGCTCGTCATGTTGATCTTCATCAGCTTGGAGCTGACGGCGGAGAAGGTGAGCGCGTAGAATTCGCCGCTGCCGTCTATCGCAAGCGTCTGTACGCCGAGGAGCGTGCCGAGCGCGATATCGACCCTGCGGGTCAGTACGCCGGTCTCAAGATCGACCTCGGCCAGATAGGGATGATCCTCGTCGCAGAGGGCGTACATCTTCCCGTCGACGGGGTTAAATGCCATGCCGTAGACGAATTCCCCGCCGGAGGAAGCGCCCTCGATGAACTCGACCCCGTAATTCTTTGTGTTTGCGCGGTAGAATTCGTCGTGAAGGACGCCGTCGGAGTCAAAGCCGTAAATGTAACCGTAGACGAAGCCGTCGTGATACGCGGCGGCATAGGTGGAAATGAGCGAATCGTAAACGTCTATCGAAGAGGGATCGGAGGAATCGAAACCGACCCAGGAGCTTGTGTTGGGACCGTAGAAATCGCCCATAACGTAGCCGCCGAAGCGAACGGGGGCTTCCTCTTCAAAGGGAGCGGGGGAGGCGAACGCCGTGAACGGCAGGGAAACGAGGATCAAAGCAAGGATCAGCGCGAGAGTTTTTTTCATGGTAGTTGTCCTTTCGAAGCGGTATGATTGATTATACCATTTGGAAAAAGCATAACGCAACAGATAATATCAATATATTAAGCCGTATCCCGGGCGGGAGAGAACGCCGAATAAAAAAAGCGTGCATAATTTGACAGTATGAGTTATAATATAAGTTGAATCAATGCAGCTTGAACGGAGAACCCAATGGAAAAGAATAAAAGATCGTTTATAAAGGGCGCGGCGATACTGGGTATCGCGGGCCTAATAGTAAAGATAATCGGCGCTTTCTACCGCATACCGCTCACCAACATACTCGGTGAGGACGGAATGAGGTTTTATGAGACGGCGTATCCGTTTTATTCGGGACTGCTCGTTATCTCCTCGGCCGGGTTCCCGACGGCGATATCGAGGCTCGTTTCCGAAAGGGTCGCGATAGGCGACCGCAAGGGCGCGAAGGCGGTTTTCAGGACGGCGATGATACTCCTTGCCGCGATCGGCGTGACGACGATGGTGCTGCTCTTCGCCGCTTCGCCGCTCATCGCGAAGATCTCCGACCGTCCCGGCGCGCAGTACGCGCTCATGGCGCTCGCTCCGGCGCTGCTCATCGTTTCCGTCATGTGCACTTACCGCGGGTATCTGCAGGGCCTCCAGAGGATGACCGGCACCGCGCTTTCGCAGATAACGGAGCAGGTGGGCAAGCTTGCGGCAAGCTATACGCTCGCGTTCCTCTTCGTCAAGATGTTCCCCGACAGGCCGGAGCTCTGGGCGATGGGCACGCTGATCGGCATAAGCATTTCGGAGCTTCTGGCGCTCGTCGTCATATTCGTCGTTTACAGGATCAGCGGCACGAAATTCCCCGAGGCGCAGCTTGACAACGTGCCCCTTAAAAAGGCGTCCGGCTTTAAGGAGCTTGGCATGAGCCTGCTTGCTATCGCCATTCCCATCACGATCGGCGCCTCCATAATGCCCATAACCGGCATGGCGGACGCGGTGTTCATTAAGCGACTTCTGCAGATAAGGTACACCACGCTCGGCTTTGAAGCGGATCTCGTTCCCAAAATGGCGGAGCGCGGCTACGTTGCGCTGCGTTCGTACGTTACGCCGCTCATCAATATGCCCGCCGTGCTGACGCTCGCCCTTTCGATGAGCCTTGTCCCCGCGATAGCGCCCATGCGCGCGGCAAGGGACAGGCGCGGCATGCGCAGGATAGGCACGACCGGCACGAAGCTCGCCATGATTATCGGCGCTCCCTGCGCGGTGGGTCTGTTCATACTCGGCGCGCCCATTATGGCGATGCTTTACAGCGCCGTCGGCAAGAGCGTGGGCGAGCATGGGAAGTACGTCATTTCGGGCTTCCTTCCGCAGATAATCAATATGCGTCCCGGCAGCGAGGTCACGCTTTATACCCTTGCGGGCGGCATAATGCAGATATCCGCGATAGGCGTGCTGTTCCTCTCCATGGTGCAGACGCTTACCGGCATTATACAAGGCATGGGCAAGCAGCAGGTCCCCGTCTATTTCCTCATTGCGGGCGGCGTGCTCAAGGTGCTCTCCATGCTGTTCCTGATGCGGTTTACCGGTCTCGGCGTGCTCGGCGCGGCGATATCGACGGTGCTCTGCTACCTTGTCGCCGGCACGGGCGACCTTATCTACATGCTCGGGCATGCGGATATCCGCCTCAACTATTTCGACGTATTCGCAAAGCCGCTCATCGCCTCCGCGGTAATGGGCGTGCTGGTGTTCCTCTCGTATAATCTTATCTACAAGCTCGGTCATCCTACCGCCGCGACGCTCGGCTCCGTCGTGATAGGCGTGGTCGTTTACGCCGCGGGGCTTTGGGTGCTGCGCGCATTCAACAAGGACGATCTGAGCTATATGCCCGCCTCGGGCAAGCTTGCCAAACTATTCCGTGTAAAGATGAAATAAGGGTTTGATATGGACGACAGCTTCCGCAGAATGATAGAGCAAAGGGAGTATGAGACGCTTTCCCCCTACGCCGCGAAGAGCGCGGAGACGAAGGGAAGGGAGCGCCCAATCGCGCCCTGCCCGGTGAGGACCGACTTCATACGCGACCGCGACAGGATACTGCACTGCAAGGCCTTCCGCCGGCTAAAACACAAGACGCAGGTGTTCCTTTCGCCCGTGGGCGACCATTACAGGACGCGCCTTACGCACACGCTGGAGGTCAGCCAGATCGCGCGTACGATCTCGCGCGGGTTAAGGCTCAACGAGGATCTGACCGAGGCGATCGCCATGGGGCACGATCTCGGACATACGCCGTTCGGGCATTCGGGCGAAAAGGTGCTCAACGACCTCGTCCCAGGCGGGTTCGAGCATAACGTGCAGAGCCTGCGAGTGGTGGAAAAGCTCGAGAACGACGGCAAGGGCTTAAACCTCACCTTCGAGGTGCGGGACGGCATACTCAACCATACCTCCCGCGGGAAGCCCGCGACGCTGGAAGGCTGCGTCGTCAGCATTTCCGACCGCATAGCATACATCAATCACGATATCGACGACGCGGTCCGCGCCGGCATTTTGTCGGAGGACATGCTGCCCGAATCCTGCCGCAGGATCATCGGCGCCTCCCATGGGGAGAGGATCAACAACCTGATCGTGAACGTGCTGAACGAGTCGAAGGACCGGCCCTTCGTACGCATGGGCGACGGTATGTGGCTCGAGTTCAATAAGCTGCGCGATTTCCTGTTCGAGAACCTTTACCACAACAGGGTCGCCAAGGCGGAGGAGGGCAAGGCGGAGGGGATACTCCGCGCGCTCTACTACTATTACCTCGATCATATAGACGAAATGCCGGCGGAGTTCGTCAAGAACGTCGATACCGACGGCCGCGAGCGCGTCGTCGCCGATCATATCGCCTGCATGACCGACCGCTACGCCGTGGACGATTACAAGCGGCTGTTCATTCCGAAGGATTGGATGGAGAAGTAAAGCGCGGGCCGGAGCCCCCGATATAATGCCTTGCGGCATTTCGATATAAACGCAGGCGTTTTCGATATACGCCTGAGCGTTCGATATGCGCCGGAAGGCGCGTGAAAGGAACGTCATCCGCCGCACAAAAAACAAGCATGGTACGGAGTTTCCTCCGGTACCATGCTTTTTTGCGGTTTATTCTTTTAAGTTCAGGTCGCTTGGCTCATCATGCGTTAAGCAGGAACGCCTTATAGCCCTTCATGGCTTCATAGAGGTCGGCCTTCGAGATGATCTCCCAGGGCGCGTGCATGGAGAGCACGGCAACGCCGGAGTCGATGACGTTCATGCAGTAGAGGGCGCAGATATAGGCGATGGTGCCGCCGCCGCCCAGGTCCACGCGGCCGAGCTCGGCAGTCTGGAAGGAGACGTTCGCGTCGTCCATTATCTTCCTGACCTCCGCCATATACTCGGCGTTGGCGTCGTTGGAGCCGCCCTTGCCGCGGGAGCCGGTGTACTTGTTGA
>CAMZAY010000125.1 GCA_947304365.1 uncultured Clostridia bacterium
CCTCATCCACCGCTCGTTCCTCGCGGTCCCCCTTCCCCCAAGGGAAGGCTTTTGGCTGGGCAGCTCACAAACTATTCAGCCTTCCCTTGGGGGAAGGGGGACCGACGGCGCAAGCCGGTGGTGGATGAGGGATAATTGCTAATTGCTAATTGCTAATTGCTAATTCCTAATTGCCAATTAAAATATACTTGTTTTCCCTGCAAAATTGCTCTTGCGAAGGGGCGGCGCATGTGTTATAATTGTTATTTGTCAGCACCATACTTACCCCGTTTTTAAAGGCGGGGTCAATAGACCACAAGGAGGTGAAACGAATGAACAAGTATGAGAATCTGTACGTCATCAACGCCGAGCTTTCCGAGGAGGAGATCAAAGCCGTAGTCGAAAAGTTCGCGAAGGTCATCACCGATAACGGCGGTGAGATCGAGAAGATCGATGAGTGGGGCAAGCGCCGTCTTGCGTACCCCATCAATTATCAGACCGAGGGTTACTACGTTCTGGTACTCTTCGAGGCTCCCGGCGCGGTGCCCGCTGAGCTCCAGCGTAACCTTAAGAATGACGAACGCATCATGCGCTACGTTGTAGAGCGCAGGGCGTAAGCCATTTAAGAAAGGAACCGTAATGAACAAGCTTACAATCATCGGAAATCTCACAGCTGATCCCGAGCTTCGTACGATCCCCTCGGGCGTTAATGTCTGCACGTTCACCGTTGCAGTCAACCGCCGTTCCGGCAAGGATGACAAACAGACCGATTTCTTCCGCGTCGCCGCCTGGCGTCAGCTTGGAGAGCTGTGCAGCAAGTACCTCTCCAAGGGCAGGAAGGTCTGCGTTGTCGGCGAAGTCTCCGCCCGCGCCTATGAAGGCAAGGACGGGTCCTTACGCGCCTCTCTCGAGGTCACTGCGGACGAGGTCGAATTCCTCTCCCCCCGCAGCGAAGGCGCCGGTTACGGTCAGCCCCAGCAGACGAACAATTTCGAAAGGCGTCAGCAGGGTCAGGGCTGGAACAGCGAAGCCCCCGCTCATCCCGATAACATGAGCGGCACCGCGTTCGGAGATATCTCCGGCGGCTTTACCGAGATCACCGATTCCGATCTGCCATTCTGATTTTGAGAAAGGAGAACCGTCATGGAAGAGCGTAAAATGAAGCCCCGTCCCAAGAAGTCCCGCCGCAAGGTGTGCCAGTTCTGCGTGGACAAGGTCGAGCATATTGATTATAAGGACACCGCACGTCTGAGGAAGTTCATCACCGAGCGCGGCAAGATCATGCCCCGCCGTATGAGCGGCGTTTGCGCCGAGCATCAGAGAGCCCTCGCGGCTGCCATCAAGACCGCTCGTCAGGTAGCTCTGCTGCCCTACGTTGCCGAGTAATTTACAAAAACCTGCTATATGGCGTTGACAAAAAGGAAGCTATTAACAGCTTCCTTTTTTTATTTTCCATTTGACCAACGCCGCGTTTTAAGGTAAAATGATATAATAACATTTTTACGGAGGATCCGTGATGAAAACGATGAAAAAGCTTGCCGCGCTCATACTTGCGGCGGCTCTTGCGATAACGGTATCGCTGCCGGCGGCGTCCCTCGGCGCGGAGGAATTCGATCAGCATGACGTTGATAAGCTGCGCGCCTTCTTTTCCGCCGTTAGCGATTCCGGTCATCCCAACGGGGAGGCGTGCAACGGCGAAGGGTACGATATAAACGACCCCTCCACGTGGAGCTCGTGCACGTGGACGGCAGGCGGTAAGCTGAAGACCGTATCCTTCTCCGACCTCGGCTGGGCGGTTTCGGGCGTGCTCGATCTTTCCGGCTGCACGGGGCTTACTAACGTCACCGCGACCGACTGCTTCCTGACAGGCGCGGTCGTAACGGGCTGTTCCTCGCTCGTTTCGCTCAACCTTACCGGGAACGATATCCCGGCGATAGACGTTTCCTCCTGTACCGAGCTCACTCTTTTATGGCTGAAGCAGAACGGCGTTTCAAGCATAGAGCTTTCCGCGAACGGGAAGCTGACGAGCCTTGACGTTTCCTACAACGCCTTAACGGAGCTGGACGTCACCCACTGCCCCCTGCTTACGATACTGCGCTGCACCAACAACGGGATCGGCTCCCTCGATCTGTCGAACTGCCCGCTCATTACGGAGCTGAACGTAAAATCGAATCAGCTCCGCGAGCTGGACGTTTCCGCTCTGACGGGCCTTCAAAGGTTCTATTCCTTCAACAATCCGCTGACGAGCCTTGATATCTCCTGCATGAACGGCGGCGAAAGCTTCATCATCGACCGCGAAGGGCGCGGCTATATAGGCACGCGCGTTACGATACTTTCGACCGGCGTTGTGACTTACGCCTCCTCCCGCCCGCTCGAGGGCGAGACCTTCCTCGGCTGGTACTCGGACGGCGTGCTGATCTCGACCGACGCCCAGTACGCCTGCGATTTCGGTCACGGCGCAAAGCACCTGACCGCGCATTTCACCGGCGAACCGGATCCGACGCCGACGCCGACGCCGACGCCTACTCCGACTCCCACGCCCACTCCGACTCCCACGCCTTCGATACTGCTCGGCGACGTCGACGCGGACGGCGAGGTGAACGCGGCGGACGCGCTGCTGCTTTTGAGATACAACCTCGGCATAACCGGCGCGGAGGGGCTTCAGCTCGAGGCGGCGGACGTCAATTTCGACGGCGATATCGCGGCGGACGACTGTCTGCTGATATTAAGATACGCCATGGGCATAATCGATTCGTTCAGATGAGAGCTCTACCCGAACAATTCATTGAAAGGATGCGGCGCGGGCTGGGGGACGAGTTCCCCCGGTTCATCGCCTGCTATGACGAGCCTCCGAAAAGGGGGCTGCGCGTGAACACCCTCCGCCTCGGTCCCGGGGAATTTGCGGCGGTCTCGCCGTGGCGGCTCGAGCCGACCGGGATACTCGGGGAGGGCTTTATCGCGTTGGACGCGGAAGGCGTCGGGCAGCATCCCTACCACGCCGCGGGGCTCTTCTATATGCAGGAGCCGAGCGCGATGAGCGCCGTTGCGGCGTCGCTTGCGGACGACAGCGGCCTTAAGGTGCTCGACATGTGCGCGGCGCCCGGCGGCAAGACCGGCGGCGTCGCCGCAAGGATGCGCGGGAAGGGGATCATCGTCGCGAACGAGATAGTCCCGAAAAGGGCGAAGCTCCTTGCCCGGAACGTCGAGCGGCTCGGCATAACGAACGCCGCCGTCGTTTCGGAGCGTCCCGACGTTATCGCCGCCGCGCTCCCCGGTTTTTTCGACACGGTGATGGTCGACGCGCCCTGCTCCGGCGAGGGCATGTTCCGCAAGGACGAGACCGCCGTGCTCGAATGGTCGCCCGAGCACGTTTCATCCTGCGCCGAGAGGCAGAAGCTAATTTTGGAAAGCGCCGCGCTCTCCGTTAAGCCAGGCGGCTGCATAGTCTATTCCACCTGCACGTTCTCGCACGAGGAGAACGAGGGCGTGATAGACGATTTTATCAACAAACACAACGATTTTTCGGTGGAGCTCGAAGAGAGGCTCTACCCCCACACCTCCTGCGGCGAGGGGCATTTCGTATGCCGTTTGAGAAGGTCGGCGGCTTCGCCCGCTGGCCCCTCATGCGCCGCGATACAGGGCGCGCGCAGCGGCAAGGCGCTCGCGCCGCTTTACGATTTCATCGCCTCCGAGCAGGAAAACGCGCTGCCGGACGGTGCGCTTTTCGAGAAGAACGGCGTCGTGAGGCTCATACCGAACGGCATGCCGGAGGCGGTGCTCTCCCTGCATCCCGTCGCCTGCGGAGTGGAGCTCGGCGAGATAAGGAAGGGCCGATTCGAGCCCTCCCACACCTATTTCATGGCGGAGCTCGGGCAGGGCTTTAAGCGCACGCTCGCGTTCGCGCCGGACGATAAGCTCCTTCGGGCGTTCCTTGCCGGGAATACCGTCCCCTGTCCCGAGGACTGGCGCGGCTGGTCTGCCGTCTGCGTGAAGGCGGGGAACAAGGCGTTCCCCATCGGCTTCGGAAAGGCCGTCGACGGGGTGATGAAGAATCATCTCCCGAAGGGGATACTGATAAACTGAACCGATATGAATAACACGATCGAACTATTAACCAAATATTCGCTCAAGCCCAACAAGGCGCTGGGGCAGAACTTTCTTATCGACGAAGAGGCGATAGACCGTATCGTTTCGCTTGCCGCGGAGGCGGGGCTTCCCGTGCTGGAGATAGGTCCCGGGCTCGGCGCGCTCACGTTCCCGCTTGCCGGAACGGGGGTCAAGCTCGCCGCGGTGGAGCTTGACAAGACGCTTTCCGAAATACTCGCGGAAAGGCTGCCGGAGAACGCCTCGGTAATAAACCGCGATTTTCTCAAGGCGGATCTCGGCAATATCCATTCGCTCCTCGGCGGCGGCGAACTGACCGCGGTCGGGAACCTGCCCTACTACA
>CAMZAY010000126.1 GCA_947304365.1 uncultured Clostridia bacterium
GAGCATGGCGGGCGCAGCAGGGCGCTAAAAAGATACCTTTTGAGGCTGCATATCGTTAAGTGAATGCGCCCAAAAGCCGTGTGCTTAGAAACCAAGATCGGGGCTTCAAGCTATCCGCAAATAAAAACCGCACAGCGAACCGACAAACAAGCATGGTATCCGGGAAACTTCCATACCATGCTTGTTTTATTATGCGGCGCTCGCCTTCGCAAGGCTTATTTCACCTTGCCTCGTTCACGCCCGAGGGCGCGGCGGCGTCCTCCGGAGAATAATCCTCGCCGTTGACCTGGATCCTCAAGCGGGTTATGCCGAAGTTCCTTTCAAGCGAGAGGAACAGCGTCCTGTAAGCGAGCGAGTACATGCCCTCCGTTGCGGCGACCTGTTTGAAATCGCCGGAAAGATTCACCGTTGCGGCGCCGTTCTCTATCGCCGCGCCGAGCAGCAGCGTGTTTTCGGGAAAGCAGTTCATCAGCCCCCTCGAGGACGTGCCCGAGATAAGCGCCGCGGCGACGGAATAAACGGACGGGTCCGCGCTCATAGGACGCGATACGGGCACGGTAACGGCGCCGCTCGAATTGGGGAAATAGAGCGTTACGAGCGCCCCTCCCGCAGAGGCGGCAAGCTCCCCCTCCTCCACGTTCAAGGGATAGGCCGTCTGTCTTACAGGCAGCTCCGTGCCGTTTTCAAGTGGGGCGGACGAGCCGCCGCGGGTGATCGTTACGGTCGTCACCGTGGGGAACTCCGTCATGGCGTTGACTATCGCGCGGATCATGTCAAGCTCCGCCTGCGCGTCGGGAAGCGGAGGCATGCCGATAAGATCGACGAGCGCGTTGCCGTCGCGGATGGAGATCGAAAACCTCGTCCCATCCGGTATGGCGGGAACAAGCCCCATGCGCCGCGCCGCGTCCGCGTTTTCGGGCGAGGACGTCATATAGCCGAGCGACGCCGCGGCGATGCCCTCCTCCCAGGGGATCAGCTTCGTAACTGGCACGACGTAGCCCTCGTCGGATATGAAGTAGAGGGTGGACTTTACGAATGCGGATTCGTTCACCTCCGTCTCCTCCTCATAGGCGGGCGCGGTCACGGCGGGCTCCTCCTGCCTCTTTTCGCCGTGCATGCAGCCCGTGAAAACGATCGCCGCAAGCACGGCGGCAAATACTGTCGCTCCTTTTTTCATATGGATTCAAACGCCTTTCTGTCTTTTGATAAACATTATTCCGCCAAGCCGAAAATAATGATTAACAAAGCGTCCGCGGCATGGTATAATCGGCATGAAGGATATGTATCGGAGGGAGAAAATGGAGACCGAAAAACCGAAGCTCGGGCATATCGGGCATCGCCAAAGGATCAAGGAGCGCTACCTTGAAAACGGCGTCGGCGCGATCGGCGACATGGAGCTTTTGGAGCTCGTGCTGACGTACGCCATACCGCGGCGGGACGTGTACAGCATCGCCGGGAAGCTTATAAAGGCGTTCGGCAGCTTCGACGGGGTTATCACCGCCCGCGAGGAGGCGATCCGCGGCTGCGTAAAGCTGTCCGACCATACCGTGATACTGTTAAGGCTGATCGGGGATATTGTCAACAGCAGGCAGAAAGCGCCCCGCTACCGCAGGGAGAAGCTGAAGAGCGTGCTTGCCGCGGTGGAATACTGCCACGACATACTCCCGCGGGAGGGCGAAGAAGCGGTCTACGAGCTGCTTCTTGACGACGAGGACTTTGTGACAGGCATACTGAACATATCCTCCGGCTCGGGCGATCAGGCGCCGCTCCCCCTGCAGACGATACTGGACAACGCAAAATCGAACGGCATCTCCCGCGTGATAATCGCGCACAACCACCCCTCCGGGCAGAGCGCGCCCTCCTCCGCCGATATCGTTGCGACGGACAAGCTTTCGAGGATGCTCGCCGCGCACGGCGTCACTCTTGCGGAGCATATCGTCGTAGGCAGCACGGAATGCACCGCGCTCCTGCATCATCAGAAGATAAACGTCGCCGGGCGCTCGCTGACGCCGTGGACGGAAGAATAAACCGAAAACCAAAAGAGCCTTGTCCCTGCAAGGCTCTTTTCATATTTCACTTATTTCAGTACCAGTCCCACCGGGCAATGGTCGCTGCCCATTATCTCCTTATAAATAAGGGCGTCGTCCACCCTTTCCATAAAGCGGCGGCTGACGAGGAAATAGTCAATGCGCCAGCCGACGTCCTTTTCGCGCGCCTTGAACATGTAGCTCCACCAGGTATAGGCGGCTTTTTCGGGATAGACCTCGCGGAAGGTATCGGCAAAGCCCGCGGACAAAAGCGCGGTCATCTTTTCGCGTTCCTCGTCGGTAAAGCCTGCGTTGCCGCGGTTCGATCTGGCGTTTTTAAGGTCGATCTCCTCATGCGCGACGTTCATATCGCCGCAGACGACGACGGGCTTTTCCGCATCGAGCTTCATAAGATAGGCGCGGAAAGCGTCCTCCCAGCGGCAGCGGTACTCAAGGCGGGTAAGCTCCCGCTGGGCGTTGGGCGTATAGACGGTGACGAAATAGAACTCGCCCATGTCAAGGGTTATCACGCGGCCCTCCTGCTCGAACTCCTCGTCGCCGCCCATGCCGTAAAATACGGAAAGCGGCTCCTTTTTGGTGAACACCGCCGTGCCGGAATAGCCCTTTTTGACGGCGTAATTCCAATAGCAGTGATAGCCCTCCGGCGCGAAATCTATCTGCCCCTCCTGGAGCTTCGTCTCCTGCAGGGCGAGTATATCCGCGTCCTCCGCCCTGAAGAAATCCTCAAAGCCCTTGCCCATGCAGGCTCTCAAGCCGTTCACGTTCCATGAGATGAGTTTCATTCGATTTGTCTCCGATCAAAGTATTATCCGCGCTTCTCCTGACGGGGCGCGCCTCATTTATAAAAGCTGTTCCCGCCGATGAATTCGCGAAGGACGCTCGTCGGCGGTATCTCGTCCTCGACGTTCGCCTCGAGGAAATAGTTGAGGTACTTGACGATAGAGCGCGCCATGCAGTAATACTCACTCTCGGGCGGGACGGTGAGAAGCAGCGGGTAAACGTGGCGCTTCATTATCGCGGGCTCGTAATGGAGTATCGTGTTGAGTATCATATCCGCCTGCTCCTGGAAGGGGAATATCCACCTTTCCTCGCCGCGGCGGACGCTCGCCCACATGGAGAGCGTGCGCTCCATCGAGGCGCCGCGCGTTTCGTAATCGCGGACGAGCCTGCGAAGTATGCGAAGATCCGTCGTCCTAACGCGGTTATGGTCGTCAAGATTGATGGTGGTGAGCGCCGAAACGTACACCTTGAACACGTGCGCGAGGTCTATATCATCGCCGAGCATACGGGGATTGAGCCCGTGTATGCCCTCTATTATCATAAGCTGATCGCTGCCGCAGCGGAGCACCTGTCCCCTGTCCTTCGGCTTCTGCTCGATGAAATCGAATATGGGGGTCTCCACCTCCTCGCCCGCCATGAGGAGCTTGAGATCGTGGTTGAAGCGCTTTATATCGAGCGCCTCGATATGCTCGAAATCGAGCTCGCCGTTTTCGTCGCGCGGGCAGAAGCGGCGGTCGCAGTAATAATTGTCGAGCGATATCATAATGGGATCGAGCCCCTCCGCGCGAAGCTGGGTGGCGATCCTGTTTGCGGAGGTCGTCTTGCCGGAGGACGACGGGCCCGCCAGCATGACGGCCTTCGCCTTCCGCTCGATTATGGCGTCCGCGGTCCTTGCGTACATCTTTTCATGCAGCGCCTCGTTGACGCGGATGAGCTCCCTTACGGAGCCGTTCTCCACGCGGGTATTGAGCTCGTTCGCGGTGGAGCAGGTCATTATGCGGCCCCATTCGTCCGTGCGCTTGAACACGGCGGACATCTTGGAGTAATCGACGTACGGCGCGGGAACGTCCGGTTCCTTGGAGGAGGGGCGCATCATGACGAGCCCGCCGGGAAGATAGTGCAGGTCGAATATGGGCACGTACCCCGTGGAGGGCGCCGTTTCGCCGTAATAATAATCGATGTACTCGCTGTATTCGGGGCAGCGGTAAACGTCGAAATAGCTGAACCTGCGCCATTTGAGGAGCGCCGCCTTGTCAAGCTGCCCGTCCTTCTCGAAGAAATCGAGCGCGTCCTGTATGCTCATGCGCTTCCTTACAAGCTTTAAATCGAGCGCGGTAACGCGGCGCATCTCTTCATAAAGGAGCTTATTATCCGCCTCGGAATAGGCGGGCTCCTTGTCGATCGTGATGTAAACGCCCTTGCCGAGGGAGTATCTTACGAACACCCTCGCCTTGCCGAAGAGCTTTCTAACGCACATGATCAGCACAAACTGGAGCGTGCGCTCGTAAACGCGCTTGCCCTCCTCGTCCGTGTAATAGATGAGGTCGATATCCGCCTCGTGCATGGGGGTATAGGCAAGGTTGAATATC
>CAMZAY010000127.1 GCA_947304365.1 uncultured Clostridia bacterium
GATTGAGATGGTGGAATCTGAAGAAATGGGCGTTAAAACTATAAATACAGTAATTATGAAATTGTTTAAGACATCTGGCTGTTCGTTGTTTTTCACTATAGTGTATAATCTTTTTATTACATCATCGCTACCTTGCAAATATATGTTATCGAAAGGTTCCCACCGCACGTTGCTGAACGTGCTGGACCTGTACTTATGCGCAACGTTGCCTATGCGTGAAAAGCTAGTCGCGAGCGAATCGTCGCCGAAGCCGCCCGCGGAGGCCGATGAGCTCTGCTTGACGGGGCGGCTGAATACGGAACGGTCCACCGTCACGCGCTCCTGCCTGATGGGAAGATCCTTCCTGTCGTCCTCCTGCCGCGCCTGGATGCGGATAATGCCATTTGTATCGTAGCTGTACTGCACGCGGATGGTCGTGCCGACGGTATCGCCCTCCTTGACGTGCCTTATCCCGCTCACGACGTATTTATGCGGGATGGTACAGTTCGCGGGGGAGGGATCGTCGCCCTGAAGGACGTATATCTCCATCTCGTTCGCCTGCTTCTTCGAAGTGAAGAAGCGGAAGCGTTTCGCGTACCTGACGGGCCTGCTGTGGTTGGCGGGGATTATTACCTCATTATAGAATCGATCATTCTCATCATCTACCGAAACGATGCCAAGAGCGAACGCCGTGGTCTCCCTTATGGAAATGGCTGAAAGATCCTCAAGCGAGCGTTCCTTTTCCACGGGGCGGGTGAGATCGCCGTCCAGCATGGGAACGACCATCTTCTTTTTGCCCTTTTCGTCCTTCACGAAAACGGGGGTGACGTAGGTATCGTCCAGCTTTGTCGCCTGGATCGCCGCGCCGAGCGCCACGGCCTCATCCTGATTGACGCTCTGAAGGGGCCTCTTCCCGAAAAGGGATTGAAGATAATCGGGCACCTGCGGCATCTTGGTGGAGCCGCCGATGAGCAGCACGTCCGTCACATCGGAGGGCGAAACGTTCACGTCGGCAAGCACGCCGCGGCAGAGGTCGCCCGTCTCGGAAAGGAGGCTGAACGTCGCTTCGTCGAACTCCTCGCGCGAAACGGAAACGGTGACGCTGCCGCTGCCCCTGAAATAACACTTCACGGGAGTCTTGGACATGGTCGTAAGCTTCTGCTTGACGGTCTCCGCTATGCCCAAAACGGTTGCCGAGGCTTCGGGATCCTCCTCAAGGTCGCAGTCGAGTTCTTCGGAAAACTTCCTTATCAGCAGCTCCTTCAGGCAGGTATCCCAGTTCTTGCCGCCGAGCTGATCGTTGCCGCGCGTGGCAATGGTCTGAAGCTCGCCGTTGCCCATCATCTTGACGAGGGATACGTCGAACGTGCCGCCTCCCAGATCGTAGACGAGTATCAGGGCGTTCTTTCTCCAATGTGAAACGCCGTATGCGAGGGCGGCGGCGTTGGGCTCATCCAAAAGCTTTTTGACTTTGAGCCCCGCCTTTTCCGCCGCCCTTATAGTCGCTTCGCGCGGGATGCTCTGGAAATACGCGGGGACGGTGATGACCGCCTCCGTGATCTTCTGCCCCAGAGTCTTCTCGGCGTCCTTTTTAAGGTGTTCAAGCAGCATTGAGGAAAGCTCCTCCGCGGTGAACTCTCTGCCGTCGAGATAGAAGCAGGGCTCGGAGCTGCTCATGTGCCGTTTGAAAGCGGCGGCGCAGTTCTGCTCGCCCTCGCGGAAGGCGTCCTCGGCCTCGGAGCCGAATATCCTTTCGCTGCCTTCGAACATTATGATCGAAGGCGTAAGCCTCCTCTGCTCGGAATTCACGATTATCTGCGGCTCCTTCGCGCCGCGCGGAACGTAAGCCACGGCGCAGTAAGTGGTGCCGAGATCAATACCGACTGAAACACCCATGACAGTCCTCCTTAATAGTCGAGCTCGGGCTTGACGTTAACGCCCTTCATCTGTTCCTTGGCCTGTTCGACCTCCTCCTTGGACTTGACGCCGTCGGAGCTGAAGTTGATGAACGCCTCGTTGGATTCGCCCGTGATCTGGTTCACCGCCTGCACCTGGAGGCCCGCCGATTCATGACGGAACGTCACCAGAATGGGAGTGCCCGCAGGGGTGTTGGGAGGAAGCACGAGCTCGAGCTGACCCAGATGATAGAGCTTGAGTTCGGGATCCACGGGAACGGGGTTCTTATCCATATCGATATCGCCGGGGATGAATTCTTCGGTGGATTCGTTGCTGAATACGTGAGCGACTATGCCGGGCTGGTTATCGTAGCGGGTCTGGTATTCGCCGGTGGCGGTGGAGTTCGCCTCGCTGCCCTTGATGAGCAGGTTGTTGATCTCGAACACGTCGCCGTTGAGCACGCGCACGCCGTAGGAGGCGGTAAGAGGCTGCTCCTGAACTACCATATTGGGGGTGCTCAAAACGTCTTCGGAGAAATCGGTGTTGTGGATCTCCTCAACGATCTCCTGGGTCACGGGCAGCGCGGAGGCGTCGATCTGCTCGCCGCTCTGCTGCTTTTCCTTGACCTCGCGGATGATCTCCTCCATCTTGAGGTTCGCCGCGATGACGGCGCCCTTCGCAACGGCGAGGTTGGGCTCGTAGGACTTTACCTTATCCTCCTGGCCCTCGAATATCTTTTTGACGGCTTCGGGGATCATGGGCATGAAGGTGGAGCCGCCGACGAGCAGGACGATATCTATATCGTTCGTTCCGAAATTGCACTTCTCGAGCAGCGCGGTGACGAAGTCGATGGTCTCCTGCACCTTGCTCGCGGTCCTCTCCTCGAACTCCTCGCGGGTCACGTTTACCCTGATCTTATCGCCGTTGCAGTTGACGAGCACGGTCTTCTTGGGCATTGCGGTGAGGCTGATCTTGGTCTCCTCGCACTTGCTGGTGATCTGCGCCTTGAGCTCGAGATCCTCCTCTATATCGTCAACGGAAATGCCCGCCTCTTCGGCGACCTTCTCCGCGATCATTTCGCCGAGTATCCTATCCCAATCCTGGCCGCCGAGCTGGTCGTTGCCCATGGAATCGATAACGTTGACCTTCGCGGTGCCGTCCTGATGCTTGGTGAACTCGATTATGGAAACGTCGAACGTGCCGCCGCCCAGGTCGTAGACCATTATCTTCTTGTTCTCGGGGAATTCGTCCTTGCAGAACGCGAGCGCCGCGGCGGTGGGCTCGTTGACTATGTTCAGAACGTTCATTCCAGCGATCTCGGCCGCCTGCTTGGTCGCAGCGCGCTGAGGATCCTTGAAGTACGCGGGGCAGGTGATAACGACGTTGTTTACGTCATAGCCCTGCTCCAGGGCGTAAGCCTTGATGCGCTTCAGATACATTGCGGAAATGTCGATGGGATCGTAAACGACGCCGTCGATCTCATACTTCCTGCCCTCGTCGCCCTCTCGGCCGATATAGCGCTTGGCACATTCGATAACGCGATCCTTCTCGGTATCGCGGAATTCCTTCGCCTGCTCGCCCACGACGGGATCGCCGCCTTCGGGGAAATAGACCGCGGAAGCAAGGGTATCCTTGCCTTCGGCGTTGTTGGGGATCACCCTGGGGGTGCCGGTCTCATCCAGACGGGTCAGCACCGAGTAGGTGGTGCCGAGGTCGATGCCGTAAGTCTCAATAGCCATAGTAAAAATTCTCCTTTACAGAATTGATTTTTTATTCGTTATCCGCTGCAGCTTCGGCGGGATCGGGCAGGTTTTCGGGCACAGGCTTCTCTGCGGGCTCCTCCGTCTGCGCGGGGGCCTCGTAGCGATAAACGTTCACCCGTTCCTTGATGAGGCAGCGCTTCTCAATATAGAAGCCGGAGGAAAGGCTCTCCTTGACAAGACCGTCAAGCGCGGGATCTTCGGTGGGGACGCGGTCTATGACCTGGGTGAAGGCTAGATTGCGCTTTTCGCCCTCGCCGCTTTTCATCATCTCCACTCCGTGCGAAAGGAGCAGCTCCTCCATCTCTTCGAGCAGATAGCGGATGTTCTTCGCAAGCTTTTTATCCTCCACCCCGTCGCCCAGATCCTCGAAATCGACGTAGACCTGCGCGATCTCCTTGTATATGCCGTCAAACGCGAGCCCCGCGTCCCTCTTGCGGTCGCGCTCGAGCTCCGTTTCCATGGTTCTTATCCTGCCGGCGAAATCGTTCTGATAAAGCCTGTGCAGCGCAAGCGCTTCGGCTTTTATATCTTCGACGACCTGCGAGTGCTTCGCGGCGGAAGACTCTATGGAAGCAAGCTTCGGAATGATCTCGGAAACGTTCCCGCCGCTCTCTCCTTCGCCGTGAGAGCAAAGCATTTTGTCCAGCAGACAATCGAGCGCGCCTCGGTTCGATTCGACCACTTCGCCTATCGCGTCGACCTTCTGCATGAGCTTATCCATCTGCGTCGTTGTGTCGTACCGAAGGAGT
>CAMZAY010000128.1 GCA_947304365.1 uncultured Clostridia bacterium
AGGGTCAGTTCGAGGCCATGCCCGAAAAGGTCAAGGATCCCATGTGGACCCCCGATTTCGGCGGCGCGTTCTGCCATCCCACCGCGGGCTGCACGGCGGTCGGCTGCCGTATGCCACTCGTAGCGTTCAATATCAACCTCTCCACCGATAACGTAGATATCGCAAAGAGCATTGCAAAGATCATTCGCCGCAAGAACGGCGGCTTCGACTGCGTAAAGTCCAACGGCTTCCTGATCGAAGTCCCCGCCGATCCCGAGAAGGGCATTCCCGAAAGGAAGTACGCCCAGGTCTCCATCAACATGACCGACTTCAACCGCACTCCGCTTTACCGCGTCGTAGAGGTCACCAAGGCCGAGGCGCGCCGCTGGGGCGTTTGGGTGACCGGCACCGAGATCGTCGGTCTTACCCCGATGAAGGCGCTTATCGATTCCGCCGAGTATTATCTCCAGCTCGAGGGCTTCGATTTCGATAAGCAGGTCATTGAGAACTACATGCTCTGATCACTATGCTGCTGATAAAAAACATTGGTATGCTCGCTACCGCGAAGGGGAATGAGCCCCTCCGCGGGGCGGCGCAGCATAACGGCGTCACGCTCATGCGCGACTGCGCCGTGCTCCTTAACGACGAGACCATTCAGGCTGTTTACGAGAACGGCTCCGCTCCCGAATGCGGGAACGTCATCGACGCGGGCGGCGCCCTCGTTACCGCCGGTCTTGTCGACGCGCATACGCATCTCATATTCGGCGGCTGGCGTCAGCACGAGGTTCCGCTGAAGCTCCGCGGCGCCGGGTATCTTGAGATACTCAAGGCGGGCGGCGGCATACTGAACACCCTTACAGCGACGAGGAACGCCTCCGAGGACGAGCTATATAGCAGGGCGAAGAAAGCGCTTGACGAAATGCTCGACCACGGCATCACCGCCGTCGAGGCGAAATCCGGCTACGGGCTCGACGTTGAGAATGAGTTAAAGCAGCTTCGCGTGATAAGGCGCCTCAAGGAAGAGGGCGGCTTCAACGTGATCCCCACTTTCATGGCGGCGCACGCCGTACCGCCCGAATTCAAGGGCGATCCCGACGGGTATATCGAGTTCATCTGTACGAAGATACTGCCGAAGGTCGCGGACGACGAGCTTTGCGAGTTTGTGGACGTGTTCTGCGAGACCGGTGTATTCGACGTCGAACAGTCGAGGAAGATGCTCACCTATGCGCAGGTCTACGGTTTCAAGACCAAGATCCATGCGGACGAGATCGACGCGATCGGCGGATCGGTCCTCGCGGGCGAGATAGGCGCGACCAGCGCGGAGCACCTCATCGCCGTCGACGACGCGGGCATCAGCTCCATGGCAAAGGGCGGCACTATCGCGTGCCTCCTGCCCGGCACCTCGCTGTATCTCAACAAGGAGTTCGCTCCCGCAAGGAAGTTCATCGAGGCGGGCGTTCCCGTGGCGATCTGCACGGATTTCAACCCCGGCTCCTGTCCCTCGGACGACCTGCAGCTTTGCATGAACCTCGGCTACCTAAAGTACCGCATGACTCCGGAGGAGGTCCTCTCCGCCGTTACCATAAACGCCGCGTGCGCGGTGGGCAGGGGAGATACCCTCGGCACCGTGGAGCCCGGCAAGCAGGCGGATCTCGTTATCTGGGACGCGGAGGATCTTGACTACCTCGTTTACAGAATGGGCACAAACAAGGCCAAAAAAGTTATTATGAAAGGAAATATCGTCAAATGAAACTCACCGAAATGACCGTTCACGATTATCTTGAGCTCGTCGCCTCCGACGCGCCCGCTCCCGGCGGCGGCAGTGCTTCCGCTCTTGTCGGCGCACAGGGCGTCGGCCTTTTCACCATGGTCGCGGGGCTTACCCTCGGCAGGAAGAAGTACGTTGATTTCGCCGATAACTGTAATGAGATCATCGAAGCGGGCAAGCCCGTCGTTTCTGAGCTCACCGCGCAGATCGACCGCGATACCGACGCTTATAATATGATCTCCGACGCATTCAAGATGCCGAAGGAGACCGACGAGGAGAAGGCCGCGAGGAAGGCGGCGATCAGGGAAGCGACCATCGTTGCGACCAACGCTCCGCTCTACACTCTCGAGCTTTGCCATAAGGGAATGGAGCTCGGCAAAAAGCTCATCGGCAAATTCAACACCAACTGCGCTTCCGACTTCGGAGTAGGCGCGCTCAACGTAAGGGCTGCCGCTTACGGCGCATGGATGAACGTGCTTATCAACGTCACCGGTCTTGATGAGGAAATGGCCGCCGATTATAAGGCGAAGGGTCAGAAGCTGATCGGCGAGATCGACGAAGGCTTTGAAATGATTTATAACGAGACCATGCAGTATATGCAGTAAAACTATTGCTAAAAGAAGGGGCCGGGTATCAACCCGGCCCCTTTAAGTATTTTATCGATCCTTAATCATTTCGCAGAACGCTTCGATATCGTCTTCTCCGCTTTTGAAACGGTAATCGTATTCTCCCGAGTCAAAGCAGCCGTGCTTCATCTCGAGCATCTTCTCAACAGGCGGGGGAAGCACGCCGTGCATCCTTGCTTTGAAGCGCTCCTTAATGGTATCGAGTTCGGCGGTAACGAGCACCCTCACTGCCCCGTCGGGAAGGAAAGACAAATGCTCCTTCTCCGTGATGACGTAGATCAGATCGTCGCCCGTCACGGCCTCCTTGAGCTTTTTCTTAAACAACGCCTGAGCGATGCTTTCGGATTTGGCAAGGCGAAGATAATCCTTACCGGAGATTATCTCTCCTCCGTGCTTTAACCTTATCGCCTCCGCCAAAGTGCTTTTGCCGGCGCAGTTTTCACCTATCAGAGCTATCAGCATAATAGTTATCCTTTCCAAGTTTATAGAAGATGAAGCCGTCCTTCTCAGATACCCGCTCGAAGCCGAGCTTTTCAATTATGTGTTGGCTTCTTGTATTCTTAAGTATCGTATCGGCAAGCACTTCTTCCATACCGAGCTCGTTAAAGGCGTATTCTATCGCCAAACGCTCGGCTTGCGTGCCGTATCCGAAGCCCTTTACAGAATCGTTTATCAGGTGTATCCCAAGCTCGCACCGCTTGTTGATGCGGTCTATCGCTTTGAGTACGACCTCGCCTATAACGCTTCCGTCAAGCATTACCGCAAACGTCAGCGCGTCCGGTTTTGAAATTCGTTTATCCCATCGCGCGTCGGTATCCTCGCGGCTGTAAAGCTTTTTGCTAACGCTTTCAAAGATCGCGGGATCCGCAAAGAGCGCGGGATCATACTGAAACACGCGAAAAAGCTCGTGAAAGAGCTCGCGTGTCATCGGGATCAGCTCAACGCTCATACTGCCTTTTCGCCGCCTCGACGACGTGGCTCATGAGCACGCTCGTCGTAACCGCGCCGACTCCGCCGGGAACGGGAGTGAGACTTTCGACGACCGGCCCGACCGCTTCCTGATCGACGTCGCCGACTATCTTCTGCTTTTCCTCGCTCCAGTTGATGCCGACGTCAATGACGGTCTGTCCCTCTTTTACAAAGTCGGCATTCACCATGCCGGCGGCTCCCGCGGCGGCGACGAGAACGTCCGCACGCCTTGCTTCTGCGGCTACGTCGAGCGTTTTGGTGTGGCAGACCGTGACAGTCGCGTTCTTCTTTATGAGCATCATGGTGACCGGCTTGCCTATAACAAGGCTCCTGCCGATAACGGTAACGTTCTTTCCCTTGAGGTCAATGCCGTAGTGATCGATCAGCTCGATCACCGCCTGCGCGGTGCAGGGCGGGAAGCCGAGCGGCTTCTGCGCGTAAACGCCCGCCATCGAAAGATCGGTTATGCCGTCCATGTCCTTTCCTGGCAGGAGCGCGTTGCAGACCTTCGATTCGTTGATGTGACGGGGGAGGGGGCGGAACAGGAGCACGCCGTGTATCGCGGGATCGGCGTTGATCCGCTCTATTTCGGCGATAAGCTCTTCCTCCGAAACGGAGACGGGGAAGAGGCGCTTTATCACGGCGACGCCGACTGCCGCCGCGCGCTTCATGGCGCCGCGCTCATATGAAAGATCGTCGGGCCTTTCGCCGACGCGGATTATGCAGAGCGTCGGAACTATGCCGTGTTCCTTTATCAGGGTATCCGAATCGGCGTGCGTCCTTTCGTTGATCGCCGCGGCTACCGCGTTTCCCTTAAGTATTTCAGCCATATTATCGGCCTTTCCCCGCATATTGCGGCGTTATTCGTGATTTGCTCCGTTGGAGAGCATTATCTTCAGTATCTCGCGGTCGGTCTCTCTCATACCGTCCTTGCCGAGGCGGCCGATATTGGCGATCGTGTTTTCGACGCCCTTTGAGATTATGCCGTCGCCGCCCTGGAATTCCATGCCGCGGACGTACATCTGGTAGC
>CAMZAY010000129.1 GCA_947304365.1 uncultured Clostridia bacterium
GAGCTGCACGTCGATGAGATAGCCGAGCGTGATCAGCTGGAACAGGAATACGATCGCGAACAGCGCAACGCTGATAAGGCTTACAACGTAACCGAACTTGCCCAGGAACAGACCCGCTATTACGAGCAGGTACGAGAAATGCGAACCGATATTCGCGGCGGGGAGCAGCGCGTTGCGGAAGTGTATCGCGCCGTAGCCCTTTTCGTACTGCATCACGTGGCCGCATTCGTGCGCGGCTACCGCGAGCGCGGATATGCTCGGCGAGGAATAGACCGATTCGCTCAAGGATACGACGCCCGTTTTTGGGTTGAAGTTATCCGTGAGCGTGCCGCGGATCATCTGTATCCTGACGGAACTGCCGTTCGTGCGGAGGAGCGCCTCGGCTGTCTGCGAGGCGGAAAGCCCGCACGAGGCGCGCGTCTGGGAGTATTTCTTAAAAGTGTTCGCAACCTTTGACTGTGCGACAAAACCGAGCAGCATGAGCCCGAACAGCGCGATGAGCAGTATCCCCTGCCCGCCGGACAGATTGAGCGAGAGCCTGCCGGGATAGTATCCGCTTGAAAGAAGCAGCATCATAATGTACCCGCCTTTTAACAAATATTATAATCGAGTATGTACATCAAAAGGTACGCGATCTGCCCGAACACGAGCACGACCGTAACGATCGCGGCCTTTATCCTTGCCCTTCCGAGAGCGACGCCGTCGTCACGGCTCTCGCAAAGATGGGCGAGAGCGAGCGGCAGCGCAAGGCAAACGGTAAGGAAGCGCGGAACGGACATGAAGCCCGTTAATCCGCAGACGAGCGCGATGAACGCCGCGAGGTACAGGGAATAAGAGGTCCTGAAGCTCCTTGCCGTGAAGATCCAGACCGAGAGAGCGCCGAACACGAACAGCATATTAGGAACGAGCGAGCCCAGAAGCGTCCTGTTGGAATGGACGAACGCGCTCAAAAGCCCTTCCGCATTGGAGGCTGCGGCGCCGAAGAACGGGCCGAAGCCGACGCCGTATTCATCGACGGCGCAGCGTATGAAGGCAAACCAATCGCCCGTGACGGCACGGTTGAGCACAAGGCAGCCGAAGCTGCCGAGGAGCAGCACCGCCCCCGCGAGGACGAGCTTTACGATCCTCCTGACCCTCGCCTTCTTTTCGGAAACGGGCCGGAGCCTTGCGGCATATGCGATCGCCTCCGCCGCAAAGGGCACTATCATAAGTATGCCTATATTTCGCGTAAGCGAAGCAAGCGCGCCGAATATCGCGCCGAGCCAATATTTCCCTTTTCTGATCGAAAGCAGCGCGGCGGCGCTCAAAACAAGGAACAAAGCCTCCGCGCCGGGGGCGACGAAGAATATCGCCGCGGGCATCACGAACGTGAAAACGACGGCGTTCCTTGCGGAGCGAAGCCCCATATCGCAAAGCGCCAGCTCATTTATAACGGGCGCGGCGGCGACGGCGCACACTGTGCCGACTATCATGGCGGACGCAAAGCTGCTGTGGGTAATAAGATTCAGAACATTCAGAAGGAACGGATAGAGCGGCGGGAACACGATCAGCGAAGGATCCGCCGAATAGCCCTGCTCGGCGATAAGAAAATACTTCGGCGCTTCGGTGCCCTCCCTGAACCAGAGGCTTTCGAGCGTGGAGAGGATCGAGCGGTGCATATCCTTGAAGATATAGCCGAACGCGTAACCGAGTATCACCAGCGTGAGCCTTGCGCCAAGCACGAAAAGGACGATCCTTGCGATGCTGCCCGCCTTGCCCTTGCTGAGGCTGCGGGTGCCGAGCGACGGGGAAACGAACACGTCCTCCCCCTTGAAGAAGCGTATGGCAGCCGGTATCGCAAGCACGAGCGAAAGCGCGAACATACCGAGCGAGAGCATGGCCGCAGCCGCGCCCTGCACCGTGACGCCGCTGCGGGTGAAGCCCCACCATGCGAAGCCCCCGAGCGCGATAAGAAATACCGCTGCGGCTATCGGCTCAACGGTGCGGCGTCCCCTTGTTTTTACTGTGCGTTCCTGCTTTTTCATACATAGTCATTATACCACCCGCGGCCTGCTTTTGCAATCGGGTTTTTGTGCCGCCGGCGGATGAGCGCCCTTCTTTTTCATGTTGACAAAAACGTACAAAAATCTTATTATTATAGTACATACTTCACATGCAAAGGAGATATGTCATGAAATACTGTTCAAACTGCGGCGAACCGCTTAACGAGGAAGCCGTATTCTGCCCCATTTGCGGGACAAAGGCCGTTCAGCCGGAGGCTGCCGAAGCGCCGACAGAAGCCGCTGAGGTCAGGGAAGCTCCCGAAACGGAGGCGAACGCCGCTCCCGCCGCGCCCAAAAAGCGCAAAAAGGGCGGTAAGATAGCGCTCATAATCGCGCTCGTAGCCGTCGGGCTCGCGGCCCTGCTTTTGATCGCAGGCGCGCTCCTGTACTTTACCGGCGCTTACGCGAAGCTCCTCCCCGCTTCGAGGCTCAAGCTCGGCCTTGCGGAGAAGGAATATGTCGAAAGGGCGCTCGACGATTACTTTGAGAAATACAACAGCTCCTACGGCAAGGCTTCGGGCCTTGAGCTGAAGGCCGACGTCGATATCACCGGGGATATCGAGCTTTCGGACAACGCAAGCTTTTTCAGCGAAGCGGCTATCATAAACTCCATGCTTGAAAAGGCCGCGCTGAAGGTCAAGCTCGATATAAACAGCGAGCATTCGAACGCGCTTTTCGAAGCGAGTTATTCCAATAACCCCATATTCGACGCCCGGATCATCACGGCGGAAGATATGATCGGCTTCTACGCTCCGCTGCTCGACGATAAGTACTACACCGCCTCCGCCCAGACCTTGAAGGACCTCTTCGTAGAATACCTCAAGGACAGCGGCTTCGAGATCTCGGAGGATATCGCCGAGGCCCCCGCCGGATCGCTGAAGGTCGATAAGATCGACGAGGCGAAGGTCCGCACGGAAACGATGGAGATGCTCAAGATCGTCGGCAAGCTCTCTACCAAGGAGAACACCGCGATCGAACGCGGGCAGACGCGCAATATCGCGGGGAAATTCGATGAGAACGGCGTGCTCTACACCATCACCCCCTCTCTTGAGGAGTATGAAAGCATGCTGAACGAGCTTGCGGATTACCTGGCCGCGGACGGCTGCTACACCGCCGAGCGCGCAAACAGGCTCATTAGGCTCCTCGGCATGTACGATGACGCCGGCTTGATCGACTCCGACATTGAAACGGAAGACGATATCTCCGGCTTGATCCGCAGCCATGCGCATGAGATCGCGGAGAACCTTGCCGAGCGCCATACGAAGATAGAGGTCTTCATGGTCGGAAACGAGATACTCTCTCAGGGCTTCGTATTCGACGACGGCAAGCTCGTTTATGACGAGGTCACGCGCAGCAATACGGAGTATAAGTATCTGCTTGCCGACGACATTGACAGCGGTACAGTAAAGCTCATGCTCGAGAACAATATCTCCGATAAGAACAAGCTCATGGGCCGTATGACCGCGGACTTCAACGTGACCGATCCCATCGAGTTCAGCGGGTTCAAGGGCGGCGTGTTCGTGCTTGATTACAATTTCGACAAGACGAAGCTCTCCTCCGTCAAAACATATCCCGGCACGGCGGTGCTCTCCTTCCAGGGCGGCGAGGTCGCAAGCCTTACCATTACCCCCGTTGGCGACAACATGAAGCACACGCTGATCCTCGACCTTGAGAAGCTGGACAGCATAGCGGGCGATTCCGAATATGCGGACGATATCGAGGACCTTGAGATAAGCAAGGTGACGCTCATAGCGCTCGCCTCCGAGGGAACGGGCGTTGAGGCGCCCGCCGGAGTGGAGCCCACCGACATTGCGGGGTATTCAGCAGACGATATCCAGGAGATCCTTTACGATATGATCCAAAAACTCAGCGATCAGCTCATGAGGATACTTTACTGAAATTGACCTTTTGGGGCTGCCGCCGGCGGCAGCCCCCGTTTTTTTAACATGGCACAAACCATTCTTTCATTAAAAGACATAGTGATGGATTACGGCGCGGAAAGGGTGCTCGATCACGTTTCGATCGATATTTCCGCGGGCGAAGCCATCGGCATTTTCGGCAGGAACGGAGCCGGAAAGTCGACGCTGTTAAGCATTATGGCCGGCACCTTGAAGCCCGTTTCCGGCACGCGCACTGTATCGCCCGAGCTTAAGGGAGCGATAAGCTACGTGCCGCAGGATATCGGGCTGTATCCCTCCCTTACCGGCAGGCAGAACCTTGAGTACTGGGCAGAGGCGTATGGGCTTTTCGGCAGAAGGGAGCGCGCGCGGGTCAATTAC
>CAMZAY010000130.1 GCA_947304365.1 uncultured Clostridia bacterium
CGCAGCAGGGCGCAAAAAGATACCTTTTGAGGCTGTATGTCGTTAAGTGAATGCGCCCAAAGCCCGCTCCTTTGTTTTGCTCGCCGGAGGTTCGGACGATAATAATCTCTTGCATTTATCATCCCCCCGCATTATACTGTTGGCATGGATAAAAAGCTTGCCGTAAAAGTAATAATCGCCGCGCTGATCTGCCATATCTTCTGGGGCTTCAGCTTTATGGTCTCGGACTATGCGCTGTCGGTCACGCACGTGTTCCTGCTGCTTTCGCACAGGTTCCTTCTGGCGTTCGCGGTGATGAGCCTGCTCGTGCTGCTGCGCATCGCAAAGCTTGAGCTCAAGGGCAAGCGGGTATGGGTCCTCGTAATACTCGGCGTGCTGGAGCCGGTCGTTTATTTCTTCGGCGAGCAGTACGGCATACTCCATTCCGGCACGGTGTTCTCCGGCGTAATGATAGCCATGATCCCCGTTTTCTGCACCCTTGCCGCGGCGCTCATACTGAAGGAAAAACCCACCGCGGGGCAGCTCATTTTCAGCGTGATATCCGTCGGGGGCGTGATCGGCATAGGGCTTATGGGCAAAAGCTCCGGCACGGTGGAGCTGATCGGCGTGCTGGCGCTGACAGTCGCCGTAATAGGGGCGACGGGGTACACCCTGCTTTCGAGGAAAATATCGAGGGAGTTCAGTCCCTTCGAGCGCACCTACATGATGATCGCAGTCGGCGCGGTCGTTTTCACCGTCTGTGCGGCGGTGAAATGCGGCTTCTCGCCGAGGAGTTATTTCCTACCGTTCGGCGATACGAAATATCTCCTTTCGGTGATATACCTTTCGGTCTGCTGCTCGGTCATCTGCTACTTCACGTCAAGCTTCGCAATAACCTATATGTCCGTCGCCAGGGAGACGGTGTTCGCAAACCTCACCACCGCCGTTTCCGTGTTCGCCGGAGTGGTTTTCATGCACGAGCCGTTCAGCTGGATCGGCCTCGTTTGCTGTATCCTGATACTTGCGGGCATATACGGCGTGCAGAAGACCGCCCGAAGCGGCTCGTAAATGGTCCTTGCAAATGCCTCTTTTTGCTGATATAATAATATAAAATCTCACCACGGAGGTGCAATATGAGCAAACTGGACGATCTTTTGAATAAATTCAAAAAGGAAGTTATCGACAAGGTGGCGGACGCCGTAAAGGAGGAGAGCGCCAATGCGGCAAAGCCCGCGGAGGAGCCCAAGCCCGCCGTTAAGCCTACCACGACGGTCATCCCCGGGCACACCGGCTTCGTCATCGGCGGCGGCAGCGTCCCCCAGCCCGCCGGTCCCGACCGCGATTGGTATCAGCAGATCCCCGAGGAGGAGTGCCAGTACAATTTCGACGGCACGTATCTCAATTACTTCGCCAAGATATTCAGGGAGGAATTCCCCGGATACATCGCCGCTTTCGAGACGATCGATCCCGGCAGGAGGTTCAAGTACACCTTAAAAAAGGACGGCGCGGATAAGCTCGTGGTCGAGCTTATGACCGAAAAGAGCGAGGCGAACAAGCTGCGTTCCGACTGCCGCAAGGCAGGTATGCCCTACGTCCGCTTCTACTTTGACCACAAGGGCTGGTGGAACACGCGCGAGTACGTCGTAAGCCGCGTATCGGAGGCCCTCGGCCTGTAAATATCCCAAACGCCGAAAACAGCTTGGGAACGCGTTTCGCGCCTGCTGTGGACAAGGCACGGGCTTTTGATCCGGCTTCGCAGGCAGCCCGCCCGTGTAAGGCCCGGTACATTCAGGAACTTCCTGAATTTAAAGACTTCCCGCTGTTTTTGCCGATCCGCTCCGCGGGTCGGCCTTTTGAAATGAGCATGCTCGATCTGTTGGGCGACCGGCGCGCCTGGGAGAGGTTTTACGAATACAAGACCTCGCTCGTATGCCCGGAGGAGCTCAAAAGGAAGCTCCGCAATTACATAGACGGCGAATGCTGGCTCCCCGTCGTTGACGCGATAAAGCGCGGCGGGGCTTTTCCCCTGCCCAAAAAGACGGTCATAAGCAAAATGAGCACCCAGAAGAAGCGCACCGTCTTCACATATCCCGAGCGTGAAAACACGGTGCTCAAGCTCCTTACCTACCTGCTCCTTCGCCGTTACGACGGGATATTCGCGCCGGTGCTCTTCTCGTTCCGGCCCGGGCGCACCGCGAAGGACGCGCTCGTTTCGCTGCTGCGCACGCCGGGAGTCACCCGCATGTATTCCTATAAGGTAGACGTGAGCGACTATTTCAATTCGATACCCGTCGAGCGGCTCCTGCCGATGCTGCGGGAGGTCACAGCGGACGACAAGCCGCTTTACGAATTCCTCTCGCGCCTTCTGTCCGAGCCCGATGCGCTCGAAAACGGGCGCCCCGTGCGTGTGAAGAAGGGCATCATGGCGGGCACGCCGCTCGCCTCGTTCTACGCGAACCTGTATCTTTCGGGGCTCGACCGCCTGTTTTTCGAGGCGGGCGTGCCTTACGCAAGGTATTCCGACGATATCATACTCTTCGCCCCGACGGAGGCGGAGGTCCGCGCCCATGCCGACGCCGTGCGTCGCTTTCTCAGTGAATGCGGGCTCAGCGTGAATCCCTCGAAGGAGGAGTTCAGAAGCCCCGGGGAGGGCTTCACGTTCCTCGGCTTCATATGCCGCGGCGGCACGGTAGACGTCGCGCCCGCTTCCGTCAAAAAGATCAAGGCGAAGATGCGAAGGAAAGCCCGCGCCCTCGCCCGATGGCGCGACCGAAACGACCTTGACGGCGAAAAGGCGGCAAAGGCGTTCATACGCGTATTCAACCGCAAGCTGTTCAAGAACCCCGCCGCGGACGAGCTGACCTGGACGTATTGGTTCTTCCCCGTTATCACCACCTCGGAGAGCCTGCGGATAATCGACCGCTACGCGCAGGACTGCGTGCGGTTCCTGCTGACGGGCAAGCGCACAAAGGCGCGCTTCAACGCCCGCTATGAGGACATGAAGGCGCTTGGGTTAAGGAGCCTCGTTCACGCCTATTACGACCGTTCGGAGGAGGAGCGCTCAAGGCGGCGCGCCCCGGCAAAGGAGGATGAAAATGGACATACATTATAACGATATCCGCATACGAAACGCCGAAGCCGGCGACTGCGCACTGCTCGCCGAATGGTGGAACGACGGCAGCGTGATGGCGCACGCCGGGTTCCCCAACGGGCTCGGCATAACCGCGGAGGAGATCGCCGCGAGCATATCGGCCGACACCGACGAAACGCGCCGCCGGCTTATCATAGAGTACCGCGGCGTGCCGATCGGCGAGATGAGCTTCCGCATCCGTACGGACCTTTCCGCGGAGATCGGCATAAAGATCTGCAGACCGGAATACCGGGAAAGGGGGCTCGGCAGAGTCATACTGAGCCTGCTCATCAAGGAGCTGTTCGGCAGAGGATACCGGAAGATAGTCCTCGACACCAACAAAACGAACGTAAGAGCGCAGCACGTTTACGAGCTCCTCGGCTTCAAAAAGCTCCGCGTGAACGAAAACTCGTGGAGGGATCAGCTCGGAAATCTGCAGTCGTCCGTCGATTATGAGCTGACCGAGGACCGTTTTCACGATCATACCCTCCCCTGATCCCGCCCATCCACGCCGCGCCGGCATATATGCCCGCATATATTTTGCCGCGCCCGGTTTTTTCTTGTTGACAACCACCGCCCTATTTGATATTATAATAGACGGCCCTTATGAAAAAGCCGTCTCTCCGTAGCTCAGCAGGATAGAGCGTTCGCCTCCTAAGGTAACGGTCTCACCTGAAAGCCGTGTGAAAAAAGGCCGGAACTGCCGCGGTTTTCGCAGTTGCCTGCCTCCCGAAACCCCGCATTTTGCGGATTTGGCACCCGATTTGGCACCCAAGCTTTTGCCCGATGTAACGGTGTGCCTGCAATAAAATACGTAATCTCTCCGTAGCTCAGCAGGATAGAGCGTTCGCCTCCTAAGCGAAAGGTCGCGCGTTCGAATCGCGCCGGGGAGGCCAAAAGAAATAACCCGTCCTCGTGACGGGTTATTTCTTTTATTCACACTTGTGTGATGATTCGAACGCATAATCGCTGCCGGGGAGGCCAAAAAGAACACTCCACCATCCGGTGGGGTGTTCTTTTTCACACTCTTGAGTGTGGATTCGAACGCATAATCGCTGCCGGGAAAGCCAGAAAAGTCCTTGTATATCAAGGACTTTTCTCTTTTGCGCTCTTTTGTTTTCGGCCAAATATGGCACCATGAAGCGCGCATTCCCGGGTGCCAAATCCCTTCGTTAATGGTTTCCGCACGATCTCATAAC
>CAMZAY010000131.1 GCA_947304365.1 uncultured Clostridia bacterium
CCATGGCGTGCTCGACCTCCTCGCGGCGGGCGGGCAGCTCCTCCATGGAGCGGCGGTAGACGATATATACGTGCTCCGCGCCGAGGCGAAGCGCCGTCCTCGCGGCGTCCATGGCGACGTTGCCTCCGCCGACGACCGCGACCCTGCCGCCCTTCATGATGGGCGTCACGGGCTTTTCAAGATAAGCCTTCATGAGATTCGAGCGGGTCAAAAACTCGTTGGCGGAATAGACGCCCTTAAACGACTCGCCCGGTATGTTCATGAAATTGGGCAGTCCCGCGCCCGAGCCGATGAACACCGCCTCAAAGCCCATCTCAAAGAGCTCGTCCACGGTCAGTGTCTTGCCGATGACCACGTTGGTTTCTATATCCACTCCGAGGTTTTTGAGCGTTTCGACTTCCTGCGCGACTATCTTCTTGGGAAGCCTGAACTCGGGAATACCATAGACGAGCACGCCGCCGGCGGTATGCAGCGCCTCATAAACGGTGACGCTGTAGCCCTTTTTCGCAAGGTCGCCCGCGCAGGTGAGGCCAGAAGGACCGGAGCCGACTATCGCGACGCGGTGACCGTTGGGTTCGGGACGCTTGACCTCGCCCGTGCTGCGCGCGTTATGCTCGTCGGCGACGAAACGCTCCAGCCTGCCTATCGCGACCGGCTCGAACTTGATGCCCATCGTGCAGCGGGATTCGCACTGCGTTTCCTGCGGGCAGACGCGTCCGCAGACGGCGGGCAGGGACGAGGTCATGCTTATGATCTCATAAGCGCCCTCGAAATCCTCCTCGCGGATCTTCCTTATAAAATCGGGGATATTGACGTTTACGGGGCAGCCCTCCACGCAGGGCTTTTTCTTGCAGTCGAGGCATCTTCTCGCCTCGTCGACGGCGATCTCGGCGGTGTAGCCGAGGGCGACCTCTTCGAAATTATGCGCCCTGACCTGCGGAAGCTGAGTGGGCATTTCGTGTTTTTTGGGTTCCAAAGCCATGCGTCACACCCCCTTAAAGAGATTGCAGACCTCTTCATGAGCCCTGCGCTCGAAATCGAAATACATCCTGCCGCGGCTTATCGCCTCATCAAAGTCGACCTCATACCCGTTGAAATCAGGCCCGTCGACGCAGGCGAACTTTGTGACGCGCTTGCCGTCCCTGACGAGCGAGAGCCTGCAGCCGCCGCACATGCCGGTGCCGTCGATCATGATGGGGTTCATCGAAACGGTGACGGGCACGCCGAAGGGCTTTGCCGTAAGCGTTACGAATTTCATCATTATGAGCGGACCGATGGTGATTATCATATCGAAGCGTTCGCCCGCCTCGAGCATTTCCTTTAAGGGGACGGTGACGTTGCCGTGACGCGCGTACGAGCCGTCGTCGGTCATTACGAAGAGCCTGTCGGAGCACTCGCTGAACTCATCCTCGAGTATCACCAGCTCCTTATTGCGGAAGCCGATGATGCTCGTCACGTCGGCGCCGAGCCTTTTGAACTCCTGCGCGACGGGCATCGCAATGGCGCAGCCAACGCCGCCGCCGACTATGCAGACCTTCTTTATGCCATCGGTGTGGGTGGGAACGCCGAGTGGACCGACGAAATCCCGTATGCTGTCCCCCGCGTTCAGGCGGCCGAGCTTTTCCGTCGTCGCGCCGACGATCTGGAATATGATCTTGACGACGCCCTTTTCCTTATCCGTCCCGGCGACGGTAAGGGGGATGCGCTCCCCCTCCTCATCCACGCGCAGTATGATGAACTGACCGGGGCGCGCCTTCCTCGCCACGAGGGGCGCGTTTATCTCCATCTCAACGACGGAAGGGTTCAAGACCCGCTTCTTTTCGATCCTGTACATTTGACCGTTCCTTCCCTGCTTTCATAAAGAAGGCCTCGTTGCCGGAGCCGCTTTTCAAGCATTTCTTGACTTGTTTTATTGTATCATTCTTTGTCTTCCGTGTCAATGAAAAGAGCCGCCTGCGGGGGCTCTCAAACGCTTTCTTATTTGAAATACAGGGACGCGGCGTCGTAGAATTCCTTATCGACTTCCTTACGGACGGTGACTGCCTTATCAAGATCCGCCGCAACGATGTTATTGCCGTTCATGCCGACCATGTTGCCGTAGTTTCTTTCAACAACAAGCTCGCCCGCCTTGATGCCGAGGCGTGTGCCGAGCACGCGGTCGAACGCACAGGGCGCGCCGCCGCGCTGCACGTGTCCCAGAACGACGGGGCGGCACTCGAAGAACTGTGCATCCTCACCAATGAGAGGATCCGCCCTCATGGCGGCCTCAATCATATCGGAAAGGTGCTTGGCAAGGTTCTTCTGGATAAGGAGCTTGTTGCCGAACGCGTCGGTGCCGACGTCGATATCGTCGCCGTCCTTGAGCTCAAAGCCCTCCGCCACGACTATGATGGTATAACGGTCGCCCCTCAAGTACCTTCGGCGGACAAGGGAAATGATCTCGTCAAAGGTCTTGGGAAATTCGGGGATGAGCACGAGGCTCGCGTTCGCGGCAAGACCCGCCTGCAGAGCGATCCAGCCGGTGTGACGGCCCATGCACTCGACGACGATGCAGCGGGAGTGCGCCTTCGCGGTGGTCTGCAGCCTGTCGATCGCCTCCATGGCGATGTTCGAAGCCGTCTCGAAGCCGAAGGTATAGTCCGTGCAGGAAAGGTCGTTATCGATCGTCTTGGGAACGCCGATCACGTTGATGCCGCGCTTCCTGAGCTCGTTCGCAACGCCGAGCGTATCGTCGCCGCCGATAGCCACAACGCCTTCGAGATCGAGCGCGCGAAGCACCTCGATGATCGTCTCGGGACCGTTGGGATCCGCCATTACGTTGGTGCGGGAGCTGCCGATTATCGTGCCGCCCTGGGTCTGTATGCCTTCCACCTCGGAAAGGGTGAGCCAGCGGCCCTGCGCACGCATGGCGCCGCGCCAACCGTCGCGGAAGCCGAATACCTCCATGCCCGCCTCGGCGCATTTTTCAACGACGCCCCTGATGACCGCGTTAAGACCGGGACAGTCGCCGCCGCCGGTCAGGATTCCGATTTTCCTCATATCCTCATTCTCCTTATTGGGTTTTCTTTTTTTCATAACTCGAATGCCTTTTTCAAGGTTTATTTGTAACTTCAGTATTATACTTTTGTTTTGTGCAAAAATCAATATTGAATTATGCCTCAAGCTGTGTTAAATTGAATAAAAGACGGCATTTTTGCCGGGAAAGGCGATTTTCACATGGAATATTTTGAGCTTGGCGGTTCCAAACTGAAGGTCTCCCGCGTGGCGCTCGGTACGTGGGGGCTCGGCGGAGGCAGCGTCTGGTCGGATCATGATTCGACCGTGAAGGAGGCGGAGACGCTTCTTTCCGCCTGTCTCGATCACGGAATAAACTATATCGACACCGCGCCCGTATACGGCACGGGCGTTTCGGAGGAGCTTCTCGGCAAGGCCCTGAAGGGCAGACGGAACGAGTTCGTACTCCAGACGAAGTGCTCCCTTAACTGGCGCGGCGAGGGCGGCAATTTCCACTATGAGCGCGACGGGTACACCGTGAACAACGACACCCGCGCGGCAGCGGTAAAGCGCGACGTGGAGGATTCCCTCCGCCGCATGGACACGGACAGGATCGATTCCGTGATCGTGCATTACGTCTGCAAAAGCTTCCCCGTCGAGGAGACCGTTTACGCGCTCGAGGAGCTTATAAAGGAGGGCAAAATACTCGCCTACGGCTTGTCGAACAGCATGCCCTCGGACCTTGACGAATACATGGCGGCGCCGCACGCGTCAAGCGGCGTATCCGTCGTGCAGGAGTTTTTCAGCATACTTTCGCCCTTCCACGGGCGCGATTACTTCCCCGTATGCAAAAAGCACGGGACTTCCTTCCAGACCTACGGCGTGCTTGAGGAGGGCTTTTTGACCTCCCCCGCGTTCATGGAGAAGAGCTTTTTGAAGAGCGATATCCGCTCGCGCATACCGTGGAACGCCGAGGAGAAGAAGGCTGGTCTCAGGCGCGCGTTCGGGATCTGGGAGGATATCCGCTCCGCTCACAGCTGCTCGTTCGCGCAGCTTGCGGAGGCATGGGCGCTTACCCAGTTCGAGGATATGAGCCTGCTTGTCGGCATGCGCCGTCCCGAGACCGTCGCAGACACCGCGAAATGCCTTGATATTAAGCTCTCCGAAGAAGAGATAAAGCTCATGGAGGACGCGGCAAAGCCCATCCAGGAAAAGGTGCTGGATAAATAAGAGAATGATCCCCATACGATCGGCAGTATTGCTCCCCGCAGTCGCTTCCGTGGGGAGCATTCTTTT
>CAMZAY010000132.1 GCA_947304365.1 uncultured Clostridia bacterium
GACTATATCTCCATGCCCAAGACCAATATGTACCGTTCGCTGCATACCACGCTCTTCAGCGATATGGGCATGCCGTTCGAGGTGCAGATCCGCACGCAGGAGATGCACAGGACGGCAGAATACGGCGTTGCCGCGCACTGGCTTTATAAGGAGGGCAAAGCGAGACCGGACGAGCTTGACAGCAAGCTTGCCTGGGTAAGGGATCTTGTAAACTACGATACCGACGCCGATTCCACAAGGGAATTCATCGACAATATCCAAAAGGACTTCTTCTCCGATTACGTATACGTGCTTACCCCGAACGGGGAGATAATCGATCTTCCCGCCGGATCCACTCCGATCGATTTCGCGTACAGGATCCATACTAACGTCGGCAACCATATCCAGCACGTTAAGGTCAACGGCGCGCTAGTCAAGCTCGATCACAAGCTCAAGACGCACGACGTTGTGGAGATAATCACTTCGCAGCAGGCGACGCCCGGGCGCGACTGGCTCAATTACGCCAAAACCTCGCAGGCAAAGACAAAGATCCGTCAATGGTTCAAAAAGGCCAATCGTGAGGAGAATATCGTTCGCGGACGCGATATGCTGACCGAGGCGGCAAAGCGCCAGGGCAAGAAGCTTGCCGATCTTGTTAAGCCGGAGTTCTATGCGCCGCTTCTTAAACGCTTCACGCTCAACGAAATGGACGACGTTTACGCCGCCATCGGCTACGGCGGAATGACGACCGGCCAGGCGCTCCACAGGCTTATGGAGGAGTACCGCAAGGCGGAGAAAGCCGCCGAGCTTGAAGAACGCCTGCTCCATAAGGAAGAGCTGCATGAGAGCTATGACGATCAGGGCCGCGGCGTCGTCGTCAAGGGCGAGCATGATATGGTCGTGCATTTCGCACGCTGCTGCACGCCTGTTCCCGGCGATGAGATATTCGGCTATATCACAAGGGGCAGGGGTGTTTCCATACACAGAAAGGATTGCCCGAACGCCGAAACGCTGCTTCTCGACGTAGAGAGGATAATCCCCGTCGAATGGGTCAGCGGCATGAGCCAGACCTTCCCGGTGACCATCCATGTTATAGCGGGCGAACGCGCCGGCATTATGATGGAGATCACACAGCTCCTTCTCGGCATGAAGGTGAATACGAAGTATCTGAGCGCGAAATCGAGCGGCAAGACAGTCGATATCACGATCACCTTCGATATAAAGGACTCCGAGCAGCTGCAGAATATTATCCGCGGCATTACGAAGCTCGATTCCGTAATTACGGTGGACCGTACAAATCAAAAATAACGGGGTATAAATGCGCGCAGTAGTTCAAAGAGTCAGTTCGGCAAATGTGACTATAAACGGTGAAACGGTCGGCAGCATAGGGAAGGGCTTCCTTGTGCTGCTTGGCGTTCATGTGTCCGATGAGATCGCAGACTGCGACTATATCGTTAAAAAGCTCTCCGGATTAAGGGTGTTCGAGGATGAAGCCGGCAAGATGAATCTCGGACTTTCGGACGTCGGCGGGGAGCTTCTTATCGTTTCTCAATTCACCCTGTACGGCGACGCACGCCACGGCAACCGTCCGTCCTTCATTGAGGCGGCGCTTCCCGAAAAGGCGATCCCGCTGTACGAATACACCGTTGATAAACTCCGTGAAAGATTCAAGGTCGATACAGGCGAATTCGGCGCGGATATGCAGGTCTCGCTAGTTAACGACGGCCCGGTAACGATACTTCTCGACAGCAAAAAAGCATTCTGACAGGTAATGATATGATCAACATAAGGTCTATTCCCACGGGGCCGTTAGCGGTCAATACATACATCGTCTGGTACGGTGAAGCGGGTGAAACGCATGACTGCGTTGTCATCGACCCGGCAAATTCGCATAAGGTAATGAACGAGCTTGAAAGGCTCGGGCTCAACTGTACCGCGATACTCATTACTCACGGGCATTTCGATCATATTATGGGCGTGGCGAAGCTTCGCGATAAGACCGGCGCGCGCGTTTACATAAACGAGCTGGACGCCGCTTCCATGACCGACAGCGGCGCAAGCCTTGCCACCATGATCGGCGTTAAGGTCGATCCCTCTCAGGTGGACGTTTTCGTCAAGGACAATATGGAGTTTACGGAAGCCGGGATACGCTTCCGCGTGATCCATACGCCCGGTCATACGAAGGGCGGCGTCTGCTACGTTATTGAGGATGAACGCGTCATTTTCTCGGGCGATACTTTGTTTTATATGAGCTACGGCAGGACCGACCTTCCCGGCGGCGATTCTGCCGCGCTGTTCGATTCGCTCGTTTACAGGCTGTTTACTTTAAAAGGCGATTACCGCGTGCTCCCCGGACACGACAGGGAGACCACGCTCGAGTTTGAAAAACAGTTCAATATGTGCTTATCCAGCGGCAGGTGCGAATGAGGCTTATCACCAACAGACCCGATTTCTATAACGACTTATGCGAGGAGATCCGCCTGTTTCTTCCGAGGGAGGAGATATCCCTTGAAGAGGCAGGGGGCGATATCCTTTCTCTTATGCTCTCTGTAGACGGAGAATTCAACTGCGCTGCGGCTTATGAGCATGAAGGCGAAACTTTCATATACGCGCATTCAACTCCATACAGGGGCGGATCGGATATAATCGAAAAGCGCTATATGAAGCGCTGCATGAAGACCGCCTGTTACCGTGTCCTTCGCATGGCTTACCCCGATCGGCTCATCCCGTGGGGATCTCTTACCGGGATCAGACCGACGAGGCTTTTACGTGAGCTCATTGAGACCGAGGGCAGGGAAGAGGCGCTCCGGCTTATGACTGAAGAATTTGACGTAAGCCCCGATAAGCTTCTCTTGGCGGACGAGATAAACTCCGTGCAGCTTCCGTTCCTCGAATCCGCGAAAGAAAATGAGTTCGGCGTATACGTCGGCATCCCCTTCTGCAGGACGAGGTGCCTGTATTGTTCTTTCGCGTCGCAGCTCCGCACCAAAAAGACCGACATGGCGGCCTATCTTGCCGCGCTGCATAAGGACATTGAGCTCGGCTCCGAGATGGCTTTGGCGCACGGGCTTATTCCTCGTTCGTTTTACATGGGGGGCGGCACGCCGACCATACTGACCGCAGACGAGCTTGACTCTCTGCTTGATAAGATACTCGCCTGTTACGACACGGCGGGCAAGGAGTTCACCGTCGAAGCCGGAAGACCCGATACCATTACGGAGGATAAGCTTCGCGTGATGAAGGCGCACGGCGTAAACAGGGTCTCGGTCAATCCGCAGACGATGTGTGACAAGACGCTCCGCCTGGTCGGAAGGGATCATACCTCGGAAGATATCATCCGCTGCTATGAGATGGTTAAGAGCGTCGGATTCGACTCCGTCAACATGGATCTTATAGCGGGTCTGCCCAATGAAACGGAGGCCGATATGGAGGCCTCCCTAAAAGCCGTAGAAGCGCTTTCTCCCGAATGCCTTACCGTGCATACCCTTGCGATAAAACGCGCCTCAAGGCTTCATGAGCGCATGGAAGAGTATGCGCTTCCCGCCGTCGATACCGTTGAAAAAATGGTGGAGCTCGGCATGGCGTCTGCGCGCCGCATGGGAATGAAGCCCTATTACATGTACCGCCAAAAGTACATGGCGGGCAATCTTGAAAACGTGGGCTATTCCAAACCCGGTTCCGTATGCGTCTATAACATAGACATGATGGAGGACGGTATGAGCATCATCGCCCACGGCGCCGGTGCGATGACGAAGCGCGTTTTCGACGAAGGCGGCAGGATCGAGCGCGTGCCGAACAATAAGGATATCGCAACCTATATCGAAAGGGTAGAGGAGACGAATAAGGAAAGAGAAATGCTGTTTGAGCTGTAATAATACGTAAAACAAAAAGCCCATCCTGTCGGATGAGCTTATTTGTTAATTAATACTTACGCTTTCTGGCAGCCTCAGCCTTCTTCTTACGCTTTACGCTGGGGTTCTTATCCGGTCGCCGAAGGCGATTCCGAGCGTCCGTTGGACGTTCGGAAAGGATGAGAACGGGCGGCCTCCCGAGCGGGAGCGAAGGGAAGTCCGCCCCGGGCAATTCCTTGTTTAGAGAAGCCCGGCGTAATTGTATAACAAAAAGCCCATCCGATCGGATGAGCTTATTTGTTTGATCAATACTTGCGCTTTCTGGCAGCCTCAGCCTTCTTCTTACGCTTTACGCTGGGCTTCTCATAGTGTTCACGACGCCTTGCATCAGCAAGGATACCGGAGCGGGCGCACTTACGCTTCCAACGCT
>CAMZAY010000133.1 GCA_947304365.1 uncultured Clostridia bacterium
GGCCCGCGTCAACAAGGGTATTCCATATCTCCTCGCCCGAAACGAACTTGCCGCTCTTGTCGGTATAGCCCTTCTGCAGAAGGGGCATGTTCTTAAGGACGTTGGAGCTTATCATGGACAGGTTCCTCGCGGGGGTGATGACTTCTCCGTCCATCCTGAACAGGAGAAGATTGCCGCTGATGAAGCTGTCGGGCTGCCATATGTTCTTGACCCACAGGAATTTGAACCCGTTAAAGGTGTCCATCGCCTGCTGTTCGGCCAGGGCGCGCTCCTCGGAGCCCTCCTCCATGGTCTGGGCGACTGCGGTCTCGTACATAAGGGTGATAGTCTCCTCATTGCCCCAGCAGCGGAACGCGTTGAGGAAGCAGAAGAAGAGGGGGAATATCAGCAGCATCGGCAGGCAGCTCGTAAGCGTGTTGATGCCGTGCTTCTTCATGAGCTTGTTCTGCTCCTCGCGGAGCTTCTGAGGATCCTTCTCGTAACGCTTCTGCAGCTCGTTTATCTCGGGCTGTATCTCGGCGGTCTTGAGCTGGGTCTTGCGGTTCGATATATCGGGATAGATCTGCACAAGGCGCAGAAGTAATGTCGAAACAAGTATCGTCAGAAGATAGCTGTCGTTAAACAGACGATACAGGAACTGCATCAGATAATAGAACCATCGGGTAAGAAAAAATGTCATCTTTGATCCCTTTCGTATTTGGTTTTATCGCGAAAAACAGAGAATGCCGCGCCCATATTGCCCTTCTCCGGCACGGGATCATACCCGCCCCTTGAAAAAGGATTGCAGCGCAAAAGACGCCAAAGGGCAAGAACAATGCCCTTCACGGCGCCGTGAATGGATATGGCTTGTATGGCGTATTCCGAGCATGACGGGGTAAACCTGCAGCATGGAGCTCTGTCAGGTCTTAACTGCCGGTAACAGCGGATGAGATATATAAGAAAGCGTTTTGCAGCGTTTCCGACCGGGGTCATAATATCAGCCCGCATCGCAGGCAAAATGCCTGCCCATGAAACGGCCGGCTTATCTCCCTTATCAAAGGGGCGGGCATAGGCCGCCGTTCCCGTACAACTTTGTCTCGTTTCAGCCGATCAAGCCTGCCTTCGTAAGAAGACGGCGCACGGTGATCTCGATCTCGCGATAGGGGGCTTCCGTTATCGGGGCACGCGCGATAAATATGAGGCGGCAGCCGGGAACTATCTCCGGCAAGAGAGGAGTTACAGCCTCTCTCAGTCTGCGTTTTACCCGATTCCGGACGACCGCGTTGCCTATCTTTTTACCCACTGAAAACCCGACCCGCTTTTTATCGTCGCGGCCGGCGGAATAGATCAATACCAATGTGTGGCTCCCGGCGGACTTGCCGACACGGTACACACGGCGGAACTCCTTGTTCCGTTTTAAAGAATAGCAACGCTTCATTAAACAGATGGCGATGGGCTTTTTGCCCGTTTGACCGCCCTGGGCGCTTCCCCGGGGCGTTTTCCCGCAAAATAGTACATGAACCACGGCTTAAGTTCGCTTTTCCCGAAGCCGTGGTCCAGTTCGTTCAACTGATTATGCGGAAAGCTTCTTCCTGCCCTTTGCGCGCCTGCGGGCAAGAACGTTCCTGCCGTTGGCGGTGGACATACGCTGGCGGAAACCGTGGACCTTCTTCCTCTGCCTGACTTTGGGCTGGTATGTCATCTTCATGGATGTACACCTCTTTCCTTTTGATTATTAGTTCAAGGGGGAGTCGCTTTTTACCCATCCGGCGACTTGACCCCACATTGTCACAGATACCTATTATATCGGATAAACTCCGTGATTGTCAAGCAAAATCTTTGCCAAAATCCCCCGTTTTACGGTATATTTTGGATTTTGGGACGGGTTTTTTCTTAAAAATCCGCCCGCGCGTCACCGCTTGAACGCAAGCTTTATCTCGGTGCCTTTGCCGACTTCGCTTTCAAGCGTAATGTTCGCGCCGTATTTTTCCGCGATATGCTTGACTATCGCAAGGCCGAGGCCCGTGCCGCCGGTCTCCTTGGAGCGGGATTTGTCCACGCGGTAGAACCGCTCGAAAATATGGTCCCGATGCTCCTCGGGGATGCCTATGCCGGTATCCCTCACCGAAACAAGCCCCGGCCGCACCGTTACGAAAACGGAGCCGCCCGGCTCGTTATAGCGGATCGCGTTGTCCATCAGGTTGTAGACGAGCTCCGACAAAAGCCCCCTCGAGCCCTCTATAACGAAGCTCTCGGTATCGAGCTCGAGCGAAACGCTGTGATCCTCCGCCGATTTCAAAAGCACGTCGCGGCATTCGTCCGCGATCTCGGCCATGTCGACGGGCTCCTTTTCGTTCTCCGCGCCCTCGTCAAGACTCGAAAGCCTTATTATGTCGGATATCAGAGCAAGCAGACGCTTCGATTCCTTCTGTATGCGCGCGGCAAATTCGGGCACGTCCTTTTCGGAGGCAAGCCCCGTCGCTATCATCTCGGCATAGCCGGAGATGGACGTGAGCGGGGTCTTGAGCTCGTGACTGACGTTCGCCGTGAACTCCCTTTTGAGCTTCTGCAGCGTGAGCTGCTCGCCCATGTCGAGCAGGAGCAGCATCGTGCCGACGATCTGCCCGCTGAAAATGACCGGGTCGACAAGCACGCGCAGCGTTACGCCGTGGCTGGTGTACTCGGTAAGATTGCTCTCGCCGTGCGCCGCCCGCTCTATGCAGCGCAAAAGCTCCGGATCCTTTATCGCGTCGGTCTTCGCCATGCCGATCGCGCTTTCGGGAAGATCGAGGTAATTCCTCGCGTCTTCGCTGACTGTGTAGATGCGCTCGTTGCCGTCCAGCACGAGCACGCCGCCGGTAATCGAGTCGATCATCGCGGCGTAATCCGCGCCGTGATACTGCTTTTCGCCGCGCATAAGGGCGGAGGTGAATACGTAAAGCGCGCCCGCTCCGACGGCTATCGCTGTGCCTATCGCGACGAGCTTCCACGGCATGGGCACGATCAGCACCGCGACGGCGGTCATAGCCGCGACGAGCGTGCACGCTATCACGAATACTATTATCGTTATCGAACGGAAACGCTTGCTCATATCAATCCATGCGGTAGCCGACGTTCCTTACGGTCACTATCGAGCGGCCGCTCTCGCCCAGCTTCTGGCGGAGCGTCTTCACGTGCATGTCCACGGTACGCGTCTCGCCGGCGAAATCATAGCCCCAAACGGTGCTGATCAGCTTCTCGCGGCTCTGCACAGCGCCCTTGTTGGACATGAGGGCGTACAAAAGCTCGTACTCCTTGAATGTGAGCTCGATCTCCTGCCCGTCGACCGTGACGCTTCGCTTGTCGCTGTCCATCACGATCGCGCCGGAGACCAGCTTTTCATGCTCCGCCTCCCTGGGCGCGGCGCGGCGCAGCAGCGCCTTCACGCGGGAGACCAGCTCCATCACGCCGAAGGGCTTGGTAATGTAATCGTCCGCGCCCTGATCGAGGCCGCGCACCTTGTCGATCTCGCTCGTCTTCGCCGTGACCATTATGACTGGCACGTCGGCGGTATTCTCCCCGGCACGAAGGCGGGAGAGTATCGAAAGCCCGTCCTCCCCGGGAAGCATTATGTCGAGCAGTATGAGCTTCGGCTCCGCTCCTTCAAGCTTCTCGAACAGCTCCGCGCCGGAGCCGCAGGGCTCGACCTCGAACCCGCTCGAACGCAGCGCGTAGCTCTCCATCTCGCGAATGTCTATATCGTCCTCAACAATGAAGATCATTTCGGTTCTCCTTTTCATTTGTTTCGTATTATTATAGCTTATTCCGGACGATATGTAAAAGGGGGAAAAGTAAAAATCGGGTAAAATAAACAGAAACCGCTTCCGGACCGTCGGAAGCGGCTCATACTTATTCACGCCGTACATTGCGAGGTCGCTCC
The DNA here is from genome assembly GCA_947304365.1 of uncultured Clostridia bacterium. Taxonomy (GTDB): domain Bacteria; phylum Bacillota; class Clostridia; order Christensenellales; family CAG-138; genus UBA3857. Next base: position 3,899 of record CAMZAY010000133.1, read on the forward strand.
AAGGCCGACGATCAAGATGTCCCCCGTGTTCAGCCGGCGTCTTTTCCGCACCCGCATATGCCCGACAGCAGCGCGGCGCAAAGAAAGGACGAAAGTGCTTTGACGGACTGTTTTATCGTTTTATCCTCCCTTGTTGGCGGGATAATAATACCATATCCTCTCTCGTTAACAGGAAAAGGCCGTTCATTTGGCTTTTTGGCGCAGCGGTTTCAGGACCCGATGATACCCGATAAGCCTCCGCCCACATTGTATTGCCCGACGACCTCGAACACATCGGTCTCCGGATCGTAGGTAACGAGAAAGTACCGGGCCGCTGCTCCCTCTGTTTTGAAATAGAAATACA
>CAMZAY010000134.1 GCA_947304365.1 uncultured Clostridia bacterium
CTTCGTGCGCTTACAGCGAAGATCTGCCGTCAGGTCCTCGCCGCCCAGGAATATCGCCGCAACGCGCGGGCAGGCGGAGGCGATGTTAAAGGCGTTCTCCACGCCGAGCGCCGTCTCGATAAGCGGGATGAGGCGCACCGTGCCGGGCTCGATCCCGCAGCGCTTTTCAACCTCCGTGATATAGGCGTCGACGGTGCGGATATCCTCCGCGCAGCCCGCCTTGGGCGGCATTATGAGATCGGGCTTTAACGGGATTATCGCGTCAAGATCCTTCTTCCAATAATCGGTGTCGATCGAGTTGATCCTCACCGTCACCTCAACGCCCTTGAAGCCCATCCGCTGCATGGCGCTGCGGACGAGCAGCCTTGCCGCGTCCTTCTCATCGGGAGAGACCGCGTCCTCAAGATCCAAAATTATGCTGTCCGCGCCGAGCGCATCGCCGTTGATTATCATATTAGGCGTGTTGCCCGGCAAAAAAAGCATGCTCCTGCGCATCGTTTACCTCCGAAAAATGTAGTTGACATACTTACCCCAATTATACTCCCCGCCGCATGATTATTCAAGTCCGCCGGGAAATAAAAAAACCCCCTTGGACGGATGCACCCTTGGGGGCTGACATTATTATTCGGCTCAGCCGTTTTTCAGCAGCACGGTCTTATTGAGCCCTTCCGGGGTGATCTCGTACCTGACCATGAACGCAAAGCGGAAGCTGAAGTCTCCGTTTTCGTCGATTTCACTTGGCACGACTTCTATGATAAACGCCTTCTCGCTGCCCCAGATCCCGGGTATCCGGACGATCCTGAATTCGGTGCCCTCCGGGAAGTAGTCGGAGCAATCGATGTCGAGCGGGCCCTTATAAAGCGTGTTCCCTTCAAAATCGCAGAGCCAGATATCGACGGAGCCGTCTTCGTCTTCGTGAAGGGCGCCGCATATGTTCTGCGAAAGCAGGGGCGTATCGTACGCGATCTCGCCGTCCTCAAACTTTTTAACAAGCTCGATGCGCCTATCGCCGCTTTTATAGACCGAAACGCCGGTCGAAACGTAAACGCCTTCTTCGTTGGGGATCCTGTTGTCCACGGTAAACCAGATCGTACCGTCCCTTTCGACCCAGCAGTTGTCGGAAAAATATGCGGCCGCATTGCCGTCGGAGAATATGATGCGGTTATCGCCGGTTGCAAGATCGACCTTCGTTATTTCAACAACGTTATTGCCGTCTTCGGTTACGGTGCCCGCGGCGATATAGGCGAAATTGTCATACATGAAGACCTTTACTGTCGACCAGACAGGATAACTGACCTGGAAAACAATGCGGTGCTCGCCGTCCTTCTTTAAAAGCTCCTTCAGATAATAGGTCTTGATTGAGGGCTCGCCTGCTTTGCTTGCACCGGTAAGCACGTACATCCTTCCGCGGTGCATTATAAAGCCGTCGTCAGCTTCCTCGTTCGATTCCGGATCGCGTGAGGCAATTATGAGCCTTATAAGCTCCGGGTCGGAACCGTCTAAATCCATGCGGTATATTGCAAAATTGCATTTGCTCTGAATGAGATACTGCTGCATGAAGTAGATCTTTCCGTCATAGTACTGCGGGCAGATCGAGCCGTACGCGCAGCAGTCAGATCCCATGTGCGGGCAGTCCGGGTCGGAACACATGATCTTTATCTCGCCGGTCGTTTCGTTATAGCTGTTCAAATAGGCCTTTTTGTTGACGTGCATCGTGGGATAGTACAGCACGCCGTCATGCTCCGCAAGATAGCTCCATCCTTGAAAATATACGACGCCGAACGAACGGTTGTCGTGATCGTTCGCCGGGTCGGTATCATCTATCGGGACGGCGGCTTCGGAAGGGAGTATTGTTTCGTCCTCCGTTTCCGCGGGGGGATCGGTAAAAGGATCGGGCAGCCTGCACCCGCAAAGCGCAAGCGCGGCGGCCAATATCAATAATATCAGGGACGCTGTTTTTTTCATATCGAAATACTCCTTTGGAACTGTTCTGACAAAACGCCGGTTTTAAGCTCCTTCGGCCTCATTATAACATGTACCGCCGGATTTTTCAAGAAAAACAGCGAAATGCTTTATCGTGTATCGATCCGCTGTGAATCAAACGCCTCTGCAGATCATCATATAAGCGAACGGCGGCGCCGCCGTGAATGATCGTCTGTTCTGTGATATAATCGGTATTGGGAACGCGGGACGCGCCGCGGGCGTCCATAAAAAACGGTCAATTTTCATGGAAGGATCGGTCTTTATGATAAGTAATAAGTCCGATTGGTTTTTCAACAGAATAATCGAATTGCGCGGCGACCTGTTCGCCTATGCTTTCAGCATCACAAAATCGCGCGAGGATGCGGAGGACGCGGTACACAACGCCGTAATAAAGGCGTTCGACAACCTGCCGAAGCTTAAAAACAAGGCAAAACTCAAGCCCTGGCTGTTCACGATCCTCAGGAACGAGTGCCTGCTTCTTTTGAGAAAGGGGAAGCGCTTCACTTATCTTGATGAGGAAACCCCGGGGGAGCGAAAGGACGTTGAGGAAAGCCTCGATCTCGGCAGAGCGGTCGGGAGCCTCCCCGAAGAACTCCGCGAGGCGGTCGTGCTTTACTACAAGCTCGGCTATTCAACGAGCGAGATAGCGAAAATAACCGGTATCCCGCGCGGCACGGTGATGAGCAGGCTTGCCCGCGCAAGAGAACTCATCAAACGATATCTTGAAGGAGAAAAGAAATGAGAACGGATAATAACAACATAAAGAAATGCGCGGAGGCCTTCGTTCCCGAAGCGCCCGAAAGCTATGACAGGATGGTATCGGATACCGTTTCGGCGCTCAAGGCAAAGGACCGCGCGGAGCCAAAGTGCGTCCGCAGGGTTTGGAAGCCCCTCGCCGCGGCGGCGGCAGTACTCGCGGCGCTCGTTATCGCGGCGGGAGCGGTGTTCGGCGCGCGTCCCGCCCTCGCAGCCGATATACCGGGATTAAGCGGTCTGGTCTACGCCGCCAGCCCCAAAAGAACTGTGGACGCCGCCGACCGCGAAAGGATCGGTTCGCTTGTGGGAGAGGGCTTCCGCGCGCTTGCCGCCGGCGACCACGACGCGGCTTCCCGCTGCTTCTGCGAAGACGCATTGACCCGGCGCGGCGGCTTTCTTGCCGCGGCATATCTTAATTACCGCGCGGCGATACTTGAAGCGCGCCCCGCCGATGCGAACGCGCTCGGGCTCGAGATCGCCGAGATAAGCGCGGAGCAGAAGGCTTTCCGCTATACCGCGCGGGTGGTTTTTGACTTCGTTTCAAAGGACGGCTCAAAAACGAACGCGGAGGAATGCACCGTGCGTATCAGGGAAAACACCGAGGGGATGCATATCGAGAGCGTTGATATAGAGTCAAAAGAGCATGATGCTTACGTTTCAAGGTACGAAGCCGTATTCGGCGCCGTCCCCGAAAGCGGCGCCTGCCCCGGCTTTATACCGACCGATAACGAGTATCTGGCGTATGCCGAGCATTTCATTGGGAATGAAGCTCCGTATCAAAGGGTCGATCGGCTCGGTCGCCTGCTCGAAGCGCTTGAAGCGGTTCCCGCATCCCGGGATGATAAGTCGGTAAGGCTGAACCTCATTCAGACCGCGCTTGAAAACGCCCGCGGGGAAATAACGCCGGAGGTCCTGTCGGCGGAGGAGACCGCGGCGGAGCTCATGTACCGTTATTGGCTCGGCAGAAAAACGGGCGAGGCTGGCGAGCTTGCCGATATAATGGAGCGAAACGAGGATACGGATCTCTTCTTCATTGACGCCCTTCTCAACGCGGAGCAGGTCAGCCTCGGCGTTCTCAAGCCGCTCGTATCGGTCGAAAAGGACAGCGCCCATATTCTTGAGGTGCTGGATGAAACGGACGATATCCTTAAGGCAAGATTTTACATATATACCGCCGTCACGGACGGTATAAGCGAGGGCGTCGGCGAGGAGATCGTGCTTTCTCTCCGCAAGGACGCGGCGGGCTTTACGGTGATCGGCTTTGACAGGGAAACGGGCGACGGGCTCTATACGGGCAGCTTAAAGCCGCTTGCCGCCCGATACAAGGCGGAGGGCCGCTCCTGGCAGGAGGCGGGCGAGATGGCATATAACGAGGTCCATGCACAGCTCTTGAGAGACGCCGAATGGGTCGAAAACCATTGACTTTATGTAACAAAAGGCACGGTACGATGTACCGTGCCTTTAATATGTCCGC
>CAMZAY010000135.1 GCA_947304365.1 uncultured Clostridia bacterium
ACAGCTTTGCTCCTGCGTCAAGAACGTCATGATACGCGACCGTTTTCATGATTCGGGCCTCAATCCCGGTCAGACCTTTGAGCTTTTGCGTCACGATCTTATCGATGACCCGCGTGAGCGCAGAGCATACGATAATATCTGCGCATACTGTTTGAAATACGCCGACTCCTTCCCGAATAACGAGCTTGGCGATCTGCTTCTTCTCGGCGTGCCGGGAGTTGGAAAAACGTATCTTCTCAACTCCATCGGCGAAAGGGTGCTTAAAAACGGCTATTCGGTGCTCAGGCTGACCGCAAATCAGCTTATCTCAATTGCGCTGAACTGCATCAACAAGCATGAATCGCTTCCCGATATGACCGTGCCGGATCTGCTCATACTCGACGATATCGGGACCGAACCGATGATCGGAAATATTACGATAGAGACCCTGCTTTCCATTATCTGCGAGCGGCAGGACAGGGGACTTGCCACATTGATCGCAACGAACAAATCCCTTGAAAGCCTTACGGAAGAATACGGCGACAGGATCACCTCGCGCCTTTTCACTCCTCAGCGGGTCAAGGTGATAAAGATGACCACGCCGAGCATCCGATTCATCAAAACATGATTCTAACATTCGCCCTCCGAAGCATATAATCGGGTATAAAAGCTTTGGAGGCGCATCGATGAAGATTTTTGTCATAACCAAAAGAACTCTGATAATAGCGATCGCGGTATTGGCTGCCGCGGTCGCTGTTGTTTGCGTCGCTCTCGCCGCGGGCAAATGCGCAAATCGCGAAGACGACGGCAAGGAGATATCGGCGCAGTTTTATCCCGTAATCGACAATAAAGAAATAGAGGCAGATAACGTCGAAGAAAATGAGGTGAACGTCCTCGCGGGGTTCAAAAAAGAACTGCCTGTTTACTCGGTAGACCGTTCTGATAAAAAGATAGCCTTGACGATCGACGCCGCATGGGATGCTGACAAAACGCCTTTCATATTGGAAACGCTTGCAAAATACAACGTAAAGGCAACGTTCTTTCTTTGCGGGGTCTGGGTAAAAGCCTATCCCGATCAGGTAAAGGCCATTTTCGACGCAGGTCATTCGATAGGCAATCATTCGCTTTCGCATCCGCATATGACGAAGATATCACAGGATGCGATCGAAAAGGAGATATCATCGCTCGACGATCTTATTGAAAAGATAACGGGAAAGAGGACCGTATTATTCCGCGCGCCCTTCGGCGAATATAACGACGACGTGATCCGCGCCGTACGCTCGACGGGGCACGAGCCCATACAATGGGATATAGATACGATCGATTGGAAACCGGAACGGAGCGCAAATACGATCCTCGAAACGGTTTTCAAAAAGCTTGATGACGGCAGTATAATCCTTTGTCACAACAACGGTTATAAGATCGAGGAATACTTGCCGACTCTTATCGAGACAGCCCAGGCAAACGGGTTCGCATTCGTAACCGTCGACGAGCTTCTGCTTGACGGAGAAACCTTTATAGACGCAAACGGAGTGCAGAAAGCAAAATAAAAGAGCAGGAGGTTTTCTCCTGCTCAAACAATTAGTTATTAAAGCATTGCTTCCGCAAACGCCCTTGCGTCGAACGGCTGAAGATCGTCGATGCCTTCTCCGACGCCAACGAAGCGGACAGGAAGACCGAGCTCGTTCTTGACGGCTATGCAGACGCCGCCCTTGGCTGTTCCGTCAAGCTTCGTGAGTATGATACCCGTCAGCCCGCAGCTTTCGCCGAACGCCTTTGCCTGTGCAATGGCGTTTTGCCCGGTGGTGGCATCGAGAACAAGCAGTACTTCGACGTGCGCGTCGGGCAGCTCGCGGTCGATCACGCGGCGCATTTTCGCAAGCTCGTTCATCAAATTCTTCTTGTTATGCAGCCTTCCGGCAGTATCACAGATAAGAAGGTCGTTCTTCCTTGCTTTGTATGATACGATCGCGTCGAATACGACGGCGGCGGGATCCGCGCCCTCTCCGTGCTTAACAATGGGTACTTCGGCGCGATCGGCCCAAACGGTGAGTTGTTCGGCGGCGGCAGCGCGGAAAGTATCCGCGGCGGCGAGCATGGGCTTTTTGCCCTCCGCCTTATACATGGCGGCAAGCTTGCCGATGGAAGTGGTCTTGCCAACGCCGTTCACGCCGACGATAAGTATCACGTTGTCCTTTTCATCATCAAGGAAGGGGATATCGGTCGTCATGAACTCGGTCATGATATCGACGAGGACTTCCTTTGCGGCGGTCCTTTCGGATATCTTTTCCTCCTTGATCCTTGCTTTCAGCTTATCGAGTATCTGCTCGGTGGTATCATAGCCGACGTCAGCAATTATTAGCGCGTCTTCAAGCTCCTCGTAGAATTCGGCGTTAACTCTTTCGTCGCCGCCTCCGAATATGAAGCCGAGAAGCCCGCCGCGGGTTTTTTCAAGGCCCTGTTTGAGCTTTGCGAAAAAGCCCGGTTTCTTTTCCTTCTTGTTTTCCATCAAATCGCCTTTCCCGGTTTATTTATGCCGTTTCTTCATTGCTGTCGAATCTTGCGGAAACGAGCTGTGATACGCCCTTTTCCTCCATCGAAACGCCGTAAAGCGAATCGCAGACAGCCATAGCGCCCTTGCGGTGAGTGATTATTATGAACTGAGTTCCCTCGGAATATGCCTTTAGATACTCCGCAAAATTATCTACGTTCGCTTCGTCGAGCGAAGTGTCGATCTCGTCAAGTATGCAGAAAGCCGTGGGCTTGAGCTTCAATATCGCAAATAACAGCGCGATAGCGGTAAGCGCTTGTTCTCCGCCGGAGAGGAGGGAGAGGAGCTGGAGCTTCTTTCCCGGAGGCTGCGCGATAATGTCGATATCGCAGTTAAGCAGATCGTTGTTGTCGGAAAGGATCAGGTCCGCCTTTCCGCCATGGAAAAGCTCTGTAAAGGTGGCGCTGAAATTCTCGCGGATCTTGCTGAACTGCTCGGCAAATTCCTTTTCCATGGTGACGGTCAGCCGCTTTATGATCTCGGTAAGATCGGTCTCCGCCTGCTTAAGGTCGTCGCACTGCGCCTTGAGCTGAGTATGCCGCTCAACGACGTTCTTATAGTCTTCAACGGATGAAGTATTGACCTCGCCGAGGGAACGGATCTCCTTCCTCAGCTCGTCCGCGCGGGTATTGGAAGCGGATACCGATATCTGCCTGCGGAAGGGAAGCGCGTTTTCGTAGGTCAGCTCATAATCGTTCCAGATGCGTGCGGTAAGGTTGTCAAGCTCCATCTGAAGGCGGTTTAAGTTAAGCTCGTACTTATGCATACGCTCGCGCATATCGTTAAGATCGGCGTTGGCCTGTTCGCGCCTTTCGCGAAGCTCGTCCACACTGCGGAGCCTTGCCGCGCGCTCCTCCTCAAGAGAATGCATCTCGTCGGTCAGCGCATCCACTTCGGTGCGTTCCGTGGAAATACCCTTCGACATTGTCGAAAGCTTATCGCGGCAAAGCGTGATCTCGTCGGCAATGCCTGCGCAGTCCGCAACATTCTTTTCGGAAGAATCGGAAAGCTGTTTAAGCTCCTTGTTGAGCCTTTCAAGCTCGTTCTTTGCGGCAAGATCCTCTTTATTAACGGCGACTTCGGCAACCCTTGCTTCGGTCAGCCTGTTCGAAGCCTCCTGCTGATCCTGACGGAGAAGGTTTATCTCGCCCTGGATCCGCTTGATATCCTCGGCTGTTGTGATATTGCCGGAGCTGAGGCCGCTTTCAAGCTCCGCAGCCTCGTTCGCCTGATTGTCGATATCGGCGATATTGTCGGCGATCTGACCGAGCTCCGCTTCAAAGCGCTCCATGCGCTGACGGTTTTTCTCAACGTATTGGAGTACTATATCGTGCTTCTCGCGGAATGCGGCGCGCTTGATCTCAAGCTTGCGCATCTCGTCTGCAATTAAGGAAGCGGACGCATTCGCCTCATTGAGATCCTTTTCAAGCGAAGCGGCTTTCTCGTTCAGCTTAACAATATCGGACTGTATCGTTTCGGCTCGTTTTTTAAGCTGTTCAAGCTCGCGTTCCCTGCCGAGCAGGCTGAATTCGCGTTTCTGCGCGCTGCCGCCCGTCATGGAACCGCCGGGGTTCATGATATCGCCCTGTAGGGTCGCTATACGGAACGACGATCTTGCCTTTTTGTTTATC
>CAMZAY010000136.1 GCA_947304365.1 uncultured Clostridia bacterium
GAGCTCCGCGAACTTGGCGGCGTGCTCCGCCTCTTCCCAGGCGGCCTTCTCCCAATAGAGGCCGATCTCGGGATAGCCTTCGCGCATGGCGACGCGCGCCATGGCAAGATACATGCCGACCTCGGTGCACTCGCCGTTGAAGTTAGCGCGCAGATCGTTCAGGATATCCTCGCGCACGCCCTGAGCGACGCCGACGACGTGCTCGGCAGCCCAGCTCATTTCATCCGCCTGCTCCTTGAATTTGGAGCCGGGGACCTTACACTGGGGGCAGAATTCGGGCGGGGTGGGACCGATGTGAACGTAACCGCATACAGGGCAGACCCATTTCTTATTCATAGTGATACCTCCGATAATTATTCGGCAGACGCGCTGCCATTTATTACTTGGATATTATATCCTATCGCGCGGAAGCTGTCAATGCTTGAAATACATCCGGCCGGGTTCGACGGTGATGGAGCCGTGTGTGACGGGGGAGCCGCCGTTAAGGGCCTTGCTCTCGATCACGATCACGCCGACGGGGAGATAGTACCCGCCCGCATCGTGCTGCATATCGCCGGTATTGGGGACCGCGGTGACTTCATACTCGATCCTTACCATGGGGCCGCTCGCCTGAACGCCGCCGTAGCTCATGGAGGTGAGGTACATTCCGACGACGGAGTACAGGTTGCCCGCCTCGCCGTAGGGGTTGGGACCGGTAGCGCCCTCGTACTCGATATTCACGAAGAAATCGGGCTTGTCCGAGGAGGCTTGCTCGTTATCCCAGGTCTCGTCGATCTGGGCGATAAGGCCGCCCTCCCATGTCGTTGAAAACGCGACGGGCTTAACGAAGCGCTCATCATGATCGACGAGCCACCTGCCGGAGGCAAGGGAGCTCGATCCGCTGGAAAGTATCAGCGTCCAAAAGAACTTATCGCCGACCTTTAAGGAGGAGCAGTCGACCGTCTCGCCCGAATAGGTCACGGTGAAGCTGTTGGGCGCTTCGGGAGTGGGCACGGCGGGAGTCGGCGCAGAAGTGGGTCCGGCGGTAGGCCCGGCGGGAGACGTGGGCGCTGCCGTTGGCACGGCGGTCGGAGCGGGAGTTACTTCGGGAGTTGCGGTCGGGCCGGCGGTGACTTCGCCGCCGGGGGACTGGGTTATAACGGGCACGTCGGTGGGAGCGGGCGTCGCTTCGGGCGTTGCCGTGGGACCCGCGGTGACTTCGCCGCCGGGGGACTGGGTTATAACGGGCACGTCGGTGGGAACGGGCGTTGCTTCGGGCGTTGCCGTGGGACCCGCGGTGACTTCGCCGCCGGGGGACTGAGTTATTACGGGCACGTTGGTCGGATTTGCGGCCTCGCTGCCGCCGTCGTCATGCCGGCAGGCGGAAAGACCGAGCAGGGATGCGGCGATAACGAGCGCCGCCAAACAAGAGACGATCCTTTTCAAAATACTTCCTCCATCTTAAAAGCTTTCGGATACCGTCGGCGAATGCTCGCCGTCCGGCAGGGACATAAGGTATTCCTTCTGCAGTATCGCGTAATAATAGGTGCTGCGCCAGCCGTCCTTCGCGAATGCGCGCGTGTAGCGGTCCTTTTTGAAAAGCCCCTCGCGCCGCATGCCGATCCGCTCCATAACGCGGCGGGATGCGGTGTTTTCCTCGTCGCACCAGGCGGATATCCTGTTCACCTCGAAGCCCAGAAAGCCGAGCCTGAGGAGCCCGCGGGCGGCCTCAGAAGCGTAGCCCTTATGCCAGAAGCGCATGTTGAATACGTAGCCGAGCTCCGCCTGACGCCCGTCCTCCGAAAGCTTGAGGCTCGCGGCGCCGATCATCTCGTCCGTGTCCTTCAAGCATACCGCAAGTTCGTAATGCCTGCGGGGCGACACGATCTGGTCGGCAAGGCGGCGCTCGACGTATTTGACGACCTCGTCCATCGGCTCGGGTGAGAACGGCAGGAAGCCGGTGTTCTCGAGACTGCCGGCGTACTCGAAAACAGCGGGAGAGTCGTCCTTGACAAACTCCCTCAGATACAGCCTTTCGGTCTCCAAAACGACGGGGGAGACGGGATTCATGGGTTCACCTCCTTTTGGCTTTTCGAATATTATATCACAGATCCCGCACGATTGAAAACAGTTATTTTCCGCTGGCGGCCATTTATCCGCCGTCTATGCTCCAAAAATTAAAATACTTGGAAACTGTACCGGAAAATTCATAATTCGGTATTGCATGATATTATAATATTTGATATAATATCGCCAATGTGAGTCTGTGTAATTGGGCTCAAAAAATAATCCCGGAGGAAAGAAAATGTCAAGAACCAAGAAACTGTTTGCAGCGCTCATCGCCGTGATCATGATCCTCAGCGTGCTGCCCGTTGCTGCGGCTCCCGCAGTTTTCGGCGGCAGTGAGAAGGTCCATGTCTATACCGACGAGGAGAATGCCATGCTGGATAACGGCGTATTCGCCGACATCCAGGCGGTCAAGGATGCTTCCGCTCTCAAGAAGGGCGGCATCGAAAAGATGAAGGAGGCCGATTATATCGCCCTCATCCCCGAAGTGATCAAAAAGATCGAGAGCTCCGATACCTACGTCAAGGGAACCCTCCAGCAGAACGGTAACTTCCTTGTTTGGATGACCACCGTCGGCATCCCCTGCTGCTTCGACCCCAGGATGGAAGCCGAGCTCCATAATACCGAGGACGCGCCCACTCCCGCCGAGATAGCGGCTGTGGAAGCGGAGGCAGAGGCTCTGCTCGATAAGGTCACCGAGCTTCGCGGCGGCAGTCCCACATCCAAGAACATCGGTCTTATCCAGCCCTATTGGGAGAGCTCTTCCAGCTATAACGACAGCTCGTTCCTGAACTATTCCCCCAAATATAAGACCACTTGGCAGAATCTTTACAACGCCACCGGCGGTCAGGGCATCCGTTATTCCATGTCCAACGCCACGGTCGACAATATCGCTTCCACGATGGTACAGTGCGGTCTCGTCATTTTCGACTCCCACGGCACCACGGACTATTCCGGCTCCAATGGGGATTATACCTCCCGTGCGAACTCTTCCTATCTTTGCCTGATCACCAACTCCGGCGTCACCAGCACAGATACCGCCGCTCATACCGGTACCTACGGCACATATTACGACTGCATGAAGGGTTCCGGCTACGCCTACGTAAACGGCCAGTGTATCTCGAACCATATGTCCGGCAGCGCGCCCCACAGCATGCTCTACATGGGCATCTGCCTCGGCATGGCGACCGACCGTATGTTTGCTCCGCTTCGTGACAAGGGCGTTGAAGTGGTTTACGGCTATTCTCAGTCCGTTACCTTCACCGGCGAGCTGCAGAGCATCCAGTCCATAATGGCTTACATCCAGCAGGGCATGGAAGCCGGCGCAGCCATCGAGCAGTCCCAGACCGATCTGGGCTGCCAGTGGGACCCCGCGTACTCCAACTACACCGAAACTCAGGCGAGGAACAACAAGGTCGCATTCCCCGTCGTAGCTTCTTCCGAGGATACATATCCCGGCCACGGCAATGTTGACTGCGTTCTGACCGCATACTCCACATGGACGCTCTTCGGTGAGAGCTATACCGTCACCGCGACGTCCAACAACACCAGCTACGGTACGGTATCCGTTGACGGATATACCATCACCGCCTCCCCCAAGACCGGTTACTATGCTCAGGGCTATACCGTAACGAGCGGCACCGCCACCGTTTCTCAGAACGGCAACATCTTCACCGTTACCCCCAGCTCCGACTGCACGGTCCGCATCAACTTCGCTGCCAAGACGCAGTACACCGTCAACTTCACTGCTTCCGGCACTGCTCAGGGCAGCCAGACCGCCTATTCCGGCGACGCCATCACTCTTCCCTCCAGCGTAAACGTCAATCCCGACGGATGGACCTTCAAGGGCTGGGTCGCCAATCAGGTAGCCGAGACCACCGATAAGCCCACCTTCTACAATGCAGGCGCAAGCTACACCGTGACCGGCAACGCCACGCTGTACGCGCTCTATACCCGCATTGAGGAAGGCACCGGCGCGGCAGGTTATCAGTTGGTCGATACCATCGAGAATGGCGGCAAGTACATAATCGTTGACTCGGCCAGTACTTCCGGCACTTCCGGCTATGCGGTAGGCAACACCATTGTCACCAACAGCCATTAC
>CAMZAY010000137.1 GCA_947304365.1 uncultured Clostridia bacterium
CAGCACGCTGAACGTCGGTCTCGGCATGGAGTACGCCTATCTTAACGGCGCCGCAGTCGAGAACATGTCCCTCGGCGGCGGCTGTGACGGCGGCGAGGAGCATCATTTCATGGCGGAGATCGTCGATTCCGCTTTCGATAACGGCACCACCGTGGTCGTCGCCGCAGGCAACGACGGCGTCGACGCGGCGAACAGCTGTCCCGCAAATATCGAGCGTCTCTGCACCGTCGCCTCCATCGGCACGGGTCATTCCTTAAGCAGCTTCTCCAATTACGGCGCGATAGTCGACGTCTCCGCTCCGGGCGAGAACATCAACAGCTCCGTTCCCGGCGGCGGGTTCGAGACCAAGAGCGGCACCTCCATGGCGTGCCCGCACGTCGCCGCGGTCGCCGCGCAGATAAAGACCGCCAACCCCAACATGAGCGCGGATGAGGTCGTCACCGCCATAAAGGGCACGGCGAAGAGCATCAGCGTATCGAACGCCGGCACCGGCATGGCGCATCTTGCGGCGGATCTCTTCGGTCTGAACGACGCGGTGAATGCGGAGGGGTACCATTACCACTTCGTTTCCTCCGGCAATTACGCCTGGACGGTCGACGGCAGCTCCGCCGTAAGCGGCAACGCGGGCGTTAACAGCTCCACCTCCGCCATGAAGACCGAGCTCACCGTCGGGCTCCATCAGACCGTCACATTCGATTACAAGATCAGCAGCCAGCAGGGGCATGACTACCTCCGCGTAAAGGCGAACGGCACGACGATCTTCGAGACGAGCGGCGAGCATGACTGGACCACCGAGACCGTTACGGTCCCCGGCACTGGCAGCGTGGCGCTCTCCTTCGAGTACAGCAAGGATTCCTCCGGCGCGTCGGGCTCCGACAAGGCGTGGATCCGCAATTTCAAGGTCAACGGCTCGATCTCCTCCGCCGCGAACCTGACCGGGGGTACTGTCGAATTCACCTCCTCCGGCGAATATCCCTGGATCGTCAACGAAACGGAGAACGCCGCGATGAGCTCCAACGCGGGCGTTGATAATTCCAGCTCCGTAATGACCGCGTCCGTCACGCTCAAGAAGGGCATGATAGTCGCCTTCAAATACAAGGTGAGCGCCGCCTCGGGCGATAATTTCCTGTTCAAGTTCAACGGAAACACCGTGCTCACCTCCGGGGAGACGGACGGCTACGTGGATTACGAATACACCGTTCCCGCGACCGGCACGCACACGCTTTCGTTCGAGTATAAAAAGAACTCCTCCGGCTCCTCCGGCGAGGACTGCGCGCTCGTAAAGGCGTTCTTCTATTACCATTCCTTCGCCTCCGCGGTGAACGGCGGCGATCAGACGCTCCCCTTCAATAACGAAGCCGATTATCCCTGGTTCCCGATGTATGATTACGTTTCATCCTCCAACTGGGGCGAGGCGAGCTCGCAGAGCTATTTCACCCTGCAGCTCACCATGCACGCGGGCGAGACGCTCTCCTTCCGTTACAGGACGAGCTCCGTATCGAGTTACGACTATTTCCGCTTCTACGTCGACGGCTCCCAAAAGGAGGAGACCTCCGGCGAAACGAGCTGGCAGACCTATACCTTCACCGCGACGACGGAAAAGACCTATACCTTCAAATGGTCTTTCGAGAAGGGCAGTTGGGATCTGAGCTCGTGGTACGGCGTTGACGACGCCGCCTACGTGGACGACGTCACCTATTCCGGCACGATCGCGGGACTCCTCGGCGATATCAACAACAACGGCGTAGTCGATGCGGAGGATGCGATCCTCGCTCTCCGTTACAGCATGGGCATAATCGACGATACCGGCCTCGTGCTCGAGAACGGCGATATGAACTTCGACGGCATTGTCGACGCGACCGACGCCCTCCTGATACTCCGCCTTGCGATGGGGATCGACTGACGGCCGAAAAAAAGACTTAACGAAACAAGCTGCGGGAATTTTCTCCCGCAGCTTGTTGCTTATTCCTATTGTTTATTCCCCGTAAGAGCTCATGAAACGCGGGCTCTTTTTTTCGTAAAGCCGCGCGGCAAGCGCGTCCGCGGCGAGTATCACCGCCTGCTCCTCCATGCATTGGACGGGCGGCACCTCGTGCATATTGCCCGTCAGGCTGTGGTTAAGGCAGGCGCAGTGGTGGCGGCAGCGCTTCTCAAGCGAACAGCCGACGCAGGTATCCTCCGCCTTGAGCGATTCCTCGTAAATGCGCCGCTGTTTTTTTGCGTCTATCCCGCAGAACACGTCGCCCATCAAAAACTCCTCGTTGTTCAGGAACTGGTTGCACGGGTATATGCGCCCGTCCGGGGCGATGGAGGGCTGCTTTATGCCGAGCCTGCACTCGATGCACGGGCGGTCCTCGAGCCGCGCGGCGATCTTGGAGGTGAAATTCAGGTACCGAAGGGGCCGCGCCGAATCGTAATGCGCCTCCATAAGATCGGCGATCTTAAAGTATTCCGCCGCGAGCTTTTCCATCGAAGCGTCGTCCCAGCCGGCGTCCGGGCGCATGTCTATCGCGGAATTGACGCGTGAAAAGCCGCGCCTGTAAAGCCACTCGACGGACTCGGCAAGGCGTTCGACGTGCTGAGGGATCACGGTGAGCATCGCCACGGCATCCGGCTGACGCCTCAAAAGCAGGTCGATCTTCGGCTCGAGCCTCTCCGCAGTGCCGCGCCCCGCTTTGTCGACGCGCTGGATATCCTGCAAAAGCCCGTCGTGCGAAAGCGCTATCTCGATATTCCGATCGTCGGCAAGCTGAAGGAACTCCTCGTCCAGAAGCACGCCGTTCGTGGTCAACTTGTATGAAAGCTCTCCGCCCAGCGCCTTGTTCCTTTCCGCGGCGTAGGCGGTCAGCCTTTCGATAAGGCCACGACATAACAAAGGTTCCCCGCCGAAGAGCGAGAAACCGTTTTTCTTGTGCCCGAAGGAGAACATCAGGTCGCAGGCGGCGATCGCCGTCTGCATATCCATCCTCACGGGGCTGTGCTTTTCATAGCAGTAGACGCAGTTCAGATTGCAGTCCGCTGTAAGATGAAGGGTGAAATTCATGGTTCGGTTCCCGGCTCAAAAATGCCGGCCTTTCCCGGCGGGACCGCCGAACTGTCAATTACCTCCTGTCGGATCGAGCATTATATCGCCCATAAGCTCCGGCAATTCCGTGCTGTCGCCGGGATCGTCGGCAGCGGGCTCCGAGGGATCTACCGCAAGCTCCCCCTCGATCTCGACGCTGCCGGGGCAGTCCGTATTAAGCTGGGCGGGATCGACCGCGATATCGCCGTCAAGCACGACCTCGGTGGGCCGGGGAGTTGAAAACTCAAGAAAGCCGTTGTACCTCGGCGTGCAGCCCGCGGCAGCGCCCGCGGTGATCAGCGCCGCGGCGGCAAGCGCGCCGACCTTTGCGGCGGCGTTCTTCATGGGGTATTTAGGCTCGTAGCCCTCTATTTTTTTGATATTCATAAGGAGGCCTTTCCCGGCTTTCAAGCCGTTTCCCTTTTGCTTATATAACGCGCGAAGCCGCCAAAAGGTTCCCTCTTTTTTATCAATCGTCGTCCGTGATGGGCTTTGCGTCCATCTAGACAACGCAGTTAGCGGTTCCCATTATGGCGCGGAGCTTCGTTTCGATCTCCTTTGAGACCTCGGGATTATCCTTTAAGAACTGCTTTGCGTTCTCGCGGCCCTGGCCGATGCGCATATCGCCATAGGAGAACCATGCGCCGGTCTTCGAGACGAGCTTGTTCGCAACGCCCATATCTATGAGCGAGCCCTCGCGGGAGAAGCCCTCGCCGTACATAAGGTCCGCCTCCGCCACGCGGAAGGGCGGGGCTACCTTGTTCTTGACGACCTTCATGCGGACGCGGTTGCCGACCGCCTCGCCGCCCTGCTTGAGGACGTCCACCTTCCTTACGTCGAGCCTTATCGTGGAGAAGAATTTGAGCGCGCGTCCGCCGGTCGTCGTCTCGGGATTGCCAAACATAACGCCGACCTTCTCGCGCAGCTGGTTGATGAATATTACGCAGCAGTTGGATTTGCCCACGATGCCGGCGAGCTTCCTCAGCGCCTGGCTCATCAGCCTTGCCTGCAGACCGACGTGCGAATCGCCCATATCGCCTTCGAGCTCCGCCTTGGGAACGAGCG
>CAMZAY010000138.1 GCA_947304365.1 uncultured Clostridia bacterium
GGCCATGGTAAGATCCGCGTTCACCTCGCTCGTTGGGATATTGGAAGAGAATCAGCGCGTTTATTACGCCGCGGCGCGCGTCCGTTACGGCGAGCTTGACGACGCCGAAATGGCGAAGGTCTACCACGATTACTCGAACGCCGCCGTCGAAGACGCGCTCAGCAGGCTCGATTTCTTCTCCCTCGGCGGAGTTTACGAAAAGAGCTACGACGGCGCAAAGCTGTTCTTCGCCGCAGGGATCCTTTCCATGCTGATCATGTTCATACCGCTCTCGATGCTCCGAAGCATCTCCGAGGAGCTTTCGAGCGGGCTTTCCGCAAGGTTCCGCGTGACGGGCGGGCATTTCTCTGAGGCGCTCCTGTCAAAGCTTTTGATTGCCTTGATCATGACCGCCGCGCCCGCCGCCGCGATCATAATACTGCTTAAGATAAGCGGCCTGGGCGTGCTGATGATCACGCTCCCGGTCTGCTTCCTGCTTTCGTTCGCGTTCTTCCTCTTCGTTTCGGCCCTCGCGAAGGACGCCACTGCCGCGCAGCTTGCGGGCAACCTTATAATGCTGCTCGTGCTGACGGTCGGAGGCGCCCTGTATCCCTATGCGCTGCTGCCCGGCGCGGTGCGCTCGATCGGGCGTTTTATGCCGCCCCGCATTATAATGAGCGCGCTGCAGTACGGCTCCATGGGCATGGGGCTCGGCCCGGTCAAAACCACTCTTTTGATCTACCTCGGCGCGGCGGCGCTCCTGTTCATCGCGTCGCTCCCGCTTATGAGATCGAGGAGGCGCGCATGAGAAAGCTGTCCTGTCTTTCGATAAAGAAGATCTCCGTGCTTTTCGGCGGAAGGCCCATCCTGATACTGCTTGCCTTCGTCATGCTCGGGACATGCTTTTTTGCCGTGCGGCACGCTGTGACCGCCGAAAGGAACGATTCCGTCAATTTGACCGTCGTCGATGCAAGCGGAAGCGAGCTGTCGTCCGCGCTCATTGCATCCATAAAGGAAGCGCCGGGCTTCTGCGTGAAGCTTGCGGAGGATATCGATTCCGCAAGGATCGATATTGCCGAGGGGCGTACCGAGGCGATCCTCTCGATAGGCGCGGATTACGACTCCGCGATCGCAAGCGAAACTCCGGCGAGCCTTATAGACATACTGACGGCGCCGGGAAGCGTATCCGCGGAGCTGATAAGGGAGACCGTCGCAGGAAAGCTCCTTGCCCAGCGCGCCGAGGCGAAGGTCAGAAATTCGCTCGGGAGCGAGGGGTTCGACCTGAACGAGTTTGCGTAATATGAGCGAGAGTTCATAGTGCCGTCCATGTACCGCATCACCACGATAGGCGGCGGCAGAGAAGCCTAGCGCGCGGTCTTCGGCGGCGGCTTCCCCGGTTACGCCGGGTTCGCCGCGCTTGCGATACTGCTCGTTATGCTGATGCTTACGCGCCAGCTCGCCGCGTACAACGTAAGGCTTTCCGCCGTCAGGATGCGCGTTATAGAGGGCGGGCGCGCGCTCGGATTTTTTAGCGACGCCGCCGCGGTGCTCATACTGACGCTGCTGTTCGCGCTGGAGGCGTTCCTGCTTTCCCCCGGCATGAAGGCCGAGCTGCTTCTTGCGCTCGCGGCATACTCCGCCGCGGTAACGGGTGCGTGTCTGCTCCTCTCGAAGACGGGCGGCGCGGGAAGGATCGACGCGGTCTCACCCTTTGCGGCGCTGGTGACGAGCATATTCGGCGGCTGCTTTGCAGAGCTTTCGGCCCTCTCCCCCGCATTGAGGATAGTCGCAAGGCTCACCCCGCAGGGGCAGATGATAGCCGCGGCGAACGGCATATGGATATTCCTTGCGGCGCTGTTTGCGGAAGGCGCTCTGTTTGCGCTGATCGCGGCGCTGCTTGAAAAACGCCGCGGCTGAAAATATAACTTGCATTCCCGCGGGCGATAATGTATAATGTGTTCTGCCGTGCTAAACGGGGAGTTGGCGGTGCCCTTTTCCTGCAATCCGCCGCAGCAGGGTCTAATCCCCGCCCCAAGGCAGGCGCTTGTGAGGAATGGAACCGATAAGGAGCGTTGATAGTCGGGTCCCGTTCAACCGATCACTGTGAACCATGTCAGGTCCTGACGGAAGCAGCATTAAGCGGAACGTTCGGTGTGAAGCGGGTTTGCCTGGAAGGAGCCGCCTGTCGGTATACCTCTCGGGAGCGCTTTTGTCGAAGGGCGGGTGCACGGCTTTTTTTGAAAAGAAACTTCGGTGTTTTTGCCGAAGTTTTTTCTTTGCCTTTTTTCACCCCGATACCGCTTTTTTCGCTCCCCCGGAGCGACTCCCGCGCGCTTTAGCGAAGGCTATATTTTAGCCAAAGACGGGAGGATGGACGCCGATGGAAGAACTAATAAAAAAGATCGCCCGCGCGGGTTCCGGCGATGGAACGGCAAAAAGCCGCATAGCCGCCGCGCTGGGCTTTATACTGCCCTATGCGGCGATGGCGGCAGTATCCGCGCTGCTTGCGGCATACCGCCCGTTCGAGGGTATCGCGCCGTTCGGAGCGGCCTGCGTCATCGCCGCCTGGGCTTCGGGAGAAAGTCCCTACCCCGCCTGCTTGGGAGCCGTGCTTGGACATGCCCTCTCCGGCGGGTGGGCATACGCCGGGGCGTGCTTCGGGATAGGGCTGTTCGCATTCGCTGCGGAGAGAAAGCTCAAGCTCGAAAAAACCGTGCGGGTGCTCCTCGGATTTGCGGCGGAGGCGGCAGTGCTGCTCGTAATATCGCTCATAACGCGGCGCAGAGTGCTTACGACGGTCTCCTCCTCCACTGTATCGGTGCTCGGCGCGGTGGTGTTCTGCGGCGCCGTACGCGCGCTGAGGGCGCTTAAAAACGGGCGTGCGGTATCCGATACGGAGCTTTTGACGCTTTCGGCCGCGGCAGGCGTAATAACGCTTTCGATGGGCAGCTTTCAGCTTTTCGGGCAGAGCCCCGCGATGCTTTTCGCAGGGATATCAGCGCTCATAATAGCATACAGGCTCGGCACGAGCGCGGTGGCTTTCGCCGTGACGGCAGGCGCCGGAAGGGTGCTTGCAAGCGGCGGCGATATGCACTTTATCGCCGTGCTTGCCGCGGGCACGCTCGCGGCGGCCGCCATGCGCTCTCTCGGAAAATGGGCTTGCCTCGCCGCTTTTTTTGCGATCAATATAGCCTTTCGCGCGGTGCTCGGCGGCACCGGCGTATTCAGCTACCCGGAATGCATCATCGTCTGCGGCGTTTTTGCGCTGATACCGGCGAAGCTCCTTGCTTCAGATGAACGAAGGAACAAGCGCAGCGCGGCGGGTTACAACCGCCTTCAATACCGCGTGGGCGAGCTTTCCGCGGTGCTTGCCGAGCTTGCGGAGGCGGCTGAACCGGAGGACGCGAGGATATTCGGCTGTATCTCGGAGACGCTTCGCGATTCGCTGAACAGGGCGGGACGAGCCTCCGAAAGGGCTTTCGATATAGAATACGGGACCGCCGAAAGGACGGCTCCTTCGAGCGAGCGTTCCGGCGACAGCCTTGCAGTAAGGGAAACGGGAGACGCGCTCATTATCGCCATCAGCGACGGCATGGGCAGCGGGGACGCTGCCTCAACGGAGAGCAGGCACGCGCTCAAGCTGCTTCTCGACCTCATCTCCGTGGGCTTTTCAATGGAGCAGGCGATCGGCTTCGCAAACAAAAGCCTTGCACGCACGCGCGAGGGGGATATGTACGCCACGCTCGACGCGCTGCATATCGATCTTTCGGCGGGCAGTGCGCGGCTTGTAAAATACGGCGCTCCCCCAAGCTATATCCTGCGCGGCGAAAAGATATTCACAGTGTATTCCGAGGCTCTTCCAATGGGCATTATAGAGGACGCCGAGGGGCACACGCAAAGCGTGAAGCTCAAATCCGGCGATACTGTAATAATGATGTCGGACGGCGCGGCGGACGCGCTCGGTAGCAGCCTGCTCGCCGCGATAACCGACAACGTGCTCGCCTACGGCGACCCGGAGATGGCGGCTAACGCGCTGATGGACGAGGCGATGCGCTTCGGCGCGGAGGACGATATGACGGTGATCGTCGCGCGGGTCGAAGAAAGAATATGAAAAAGGCCCGGCAAAATG
>CAMZAY010000139.1 GCA_947304365.1 uncultured Clostridia bacterium
GTACTACGTCATCCACGGCAGGATATCCGTTGGCGAAATGCTCGTTTTCACGTCCTATACCTCGATGCTGACATGGCCCGTCCGTCAGCTCGGCAGGATACTTGCAGACCTCGGAAAGGCGTCGGTGTCCGTCGGCAGGCTCAACGAGATCATGTCCGCGCCCGTCGAGACGGAGCCCGGCAAGGCGCTCACTCCCGAAATAAAGGGCGATATCGAGTTCAAAAACGTCAGCTTCTCCTATGAGGACAGCACCGAAAAGGTGCTCGACGGCATCAGCTTCTCCGCAAAGAGAGGGGAGACCGTCGCCATCCTCGGCTCGACAGGCAGCGGCAAATCGAGCCTTGTGCAGCTCCTGCAGAGGCTCTATACCGCGACGGACGGCGAGATACTCGTCGACGGCGTGAACATCAACGATATCGAGCGCCATCATTTGAGGAAGAACATCGGCATCGTGCTGCAGGAGCCGTTCCTGTACTCGAGGACGATACTCGACAACATAAGGATAGTCGAGCCCGAAGCGGATGAGGCGAGGGTCGCCGAGGCGGCGAAGGTCGCGGCGGTGCACGACGTTATAATGAGCTTTGAAAAGGGCTACGATACGATCGTCGGCGAACGCGGCGTTACCCTTTCGGGCGGGCAGAAGCAGCGTGTCGCCATCGCCCGTATGCTCATGCAGAATGCGCCCATCATAATACTCGACGACTCCATGAGCGCGGTCGATACGGAAACGGACGCCTCCATCAGGAAGGCGCTCATGAGAAGGCGCGGCAGCTGCACCACGTTCATTATTTCCCACAGGATCACAACGCTTTCCACCGCGGACAAGATACTCGTGCTCGAGCACGGCAAGCTCGTCGATCAGGGCACGCATGAAGAACTCATCGCGAGGGAAGGCCTTTACAAGAGGATCGCCGGCATCCAGAACATGCTGGAGGATGAGCTCGGCGAGACGGAAAACAAAGAGGAAGGAGGCGAAGCATAATGGAAGATCTCGAGACCTCTGCCATTCAGGAAGAAGAGTTTGAAAAAAAGGTCGACTTCAAGCTTTGGAGAAGGCTCGTACAGTATGCGCTTCGTTCAAAGGGGATCGTGCTGTTCGTTATCGCGGCGAACATACTCGTCGCCTCCATCGACATCATCTACCCGCTCCTTACAAGGTACGCCATCGACGATATCATAGCGGGTTCGCGCACGGATAAGATACTGCCGTTCGCTTTGGTCTACGTCGCATTCATCATTCTGCAGGCGCTCGGCGTATTGGGCTTCATCAAGGGCTGCGGAAAGCTCGAGATGAAGATCGCCTATGACATTAGGCAGGATTCGTTCACCAAGCTTCAGGAGCTTCCGTTCTCGTTCTACGATAAGACCGCAGTCGGCTATATCATGGCCCGCATGGTCTCCGACGTAAGCAGGCTTTCCGAGCTTATCGCGTGGAGCCTCGTGGATATCCTCTGGTCCGGGGCGTATGTGCTCGGCATAGTCATAATGATGCTTGTGCTCAACTGGAAGCTCGCGCTGATCGTGCTCGTCGTGCTGCCGCCCCTTGCAGTCATCTGCGTCTATTTCCAGAAGAAGATACTCCGTCATTACAGGGACGTAAGAAAGCAGAACTCCAAGATCACCGGCGCGCTGAACGAGGGGATCATGGGCGCGGTCACTACCAAGACCCTCGTCCGTGAGGAGAAAAACAGCGAGGAGTTCCGTGCCGAGACCGGAAGGATGAGGAAGTCGTCCATAAGGGCGGCGGTGCTCTCCGCAATGTTCACCCCGATCGTGCTGTGCCTCGGCGCCATCGGCACCGGCCTTGCGCTGTACGCCGGCGGTATGAGCGTCACCGGCAAGTGGGTCGTGTTCGGCAGCATCACGGTCGGCACGCTCGCGACCTTCATATCCTATTCCTCGGGTATTTTCGATCCCATTCAGCAGCTCGCGGGGATATTTGCCGAGATGCAGTCCGCGCAGGCCTCCGCAGAGCGTGTCATTCACCTTATCGACACCCCCTGCGAGATCGCCGATACTCCCGAGGTAATAGAGAAGTACGGCACCTCCTTCGAGCCCAAGCGTGAGAATTGGGAGGATATAAAGGGCAGCGTCCGCTTCGAGGACGTCAGCTTCGCCTATAAGGAGGGCGAAAAGGTGCTCTCGCACTTCGATCTTGACGTTAAGGCGGGGCAGAACATCGCGCTCGTCGGCGAGACGGGCGCCGGTAAGTCCACCATCGTCAACCTCGTCTGCCGCTTCTATGAGCCGACGGAGGGGCGCATACTGATCGACGGCGTGGATTACCGCGAAAGTAGCCAGCTCTGGCTGCAGGACCGCCTCGGCTACGTGATCCAGCAGCCGCACCTGTTCTCCACCACGATCCGCGAGAACATCCGCTACGGCCGGCCCGACGCCTCCGACGAGGAAGTCGTCGCCGCGGCGAAGCTCGTCCATGCTGACGAATTCATAGAGCGCCTTGAAAACGGCTACGATACCGAAGTCGGCGAGGGCGGCGGCCGCCTTTCCACGGGCGAGAAGCAGCTCATCAGCTTTGCAAGGGTCATACTTGCCGATCCGAGGATATTCGTGCTCGACGAAGCGACCAGCTCCATCGATACCGAAACGGAGCAGCTCATCCAGAACGCCATCACGAAGGTGCTCGAGGGACGTACCAGCTTCATCGTCGCGCACAGGCTCTCGACCATCCGCTCCGCGGACAGGATACTCGTCATCCGCGGCGGCAGGATAGCCGAATCCGGCACGCATCAGGAGCTTATGAAGCTTCGCGGCTACTATTACGACCTGTACACCACCCAGTTCAAGAAGGACGCCGTCAGCAGGATAATGACGGAAGGCTGATCATGAAAAAACTGTTTGCCGCCGCTGCCGTGATATGGCTCGCCGTGCTGCTGAGGATCACGGTATTCAGGAACGGATGCTTCTCGCACGGATGGTTCTCCGGGCATATCGAGTGGGGTGCGTTCTCGTACTACCTGGAGCTTATACGCGCCGGGAACTGGAGGTATTTCGTCTATCTCTTCGGAGGCAACGTTTTCTGGTTCGTCCCCGCGGGGTTCTTCGCAAGGCTGTGGGGCGGGCGCCTGCCGCACGCTCTTCTTATTGCGGGCTTCCTGCTTTCGCTTTTTATCGAGACCGCGCAGTTCGTGCTCGGCTCCGGCGTATCGGAGCTTGACGATCTGATTCTCAACACGCTCGGCGCGCTCATAGGATACGCGTTCGGCTGCCTTGTGCTCCGCCGGATCTCGCCAAGAAAACAAACGGAGCGTCCGTGAATAAAGTGGTTTACTAAAGCAATAAAATGTATTATAATAGGGTAGCGGTTTATATACCGTTGCCCTATTCTTCTGTATGGGAGTTGAAATGCTGTGAAGAAAAAACTGTTCATATTTGCGGCAGCGCTGCTTGTGATAATAATGCTCGCCGCCTCCACGACGGTATTCGCCGATTTCGGCGGGTTCAGCGGAGATACCGACTACGGCGGAAGCTCCGATTCGGGCAGCTCCGGCTGGGATTGGAGCGGGTCCGATTCCGGCAGCTCCGACTGGGGCTTTGACGGCGGCACCGGCGGCATATCGCTGCTTCCCGCCGCGGGATGCACGGGCGGCGGCATCATGTTCATAATGGTGATCGTATTCATAATCGTCCTGATCGCCATATTACGGAGCAAGGAGCAGCAGCAACAGCAGCAGCAGAATACCGCGCAGCCCTCCGTTACGATAGGCGTTAAGCCCACCGAGGCATCGGAGCTCGATCCGATCGACAGCTATATTGCGGAGCACGATCCCGGCTTCAGCGTTTCCGATATGGAGGGGAAGCTCTCCAACCTTTACGTCCAGATGCAGGACAGCTGGTGCAAAAAGGATATCTCCTCGCTGCGTCCTTACCTGACGGATGAGCTGTACTCCAAATCGGACCGTCAGCTTGACGAGATCCGCCGCGCCGGCCAGACCCCGCATATCGAGCGGATCGCGGTGCTCGGCGTGAATATCCGCGGCTGGTTCGAGAGGGACGGTAAGGATCACCTTATCGCGGAGCTCAATACGAGGATCACCACCTATTCCACCAGCGACATGACCGGAGAAGTCGTCA
>CAMZAY010000140.1 GCA_947304365.1 uncultured Clostridia bacterium
TCCCTTTTGCGACCCTTCCGTCACTCGCGGCTTTGCCGCTCGTGCCACCTCCCCTTAACAAGGGGAGGCAAGGTCAAACGGCTCCCCTGCGTAAGCGCAGGATCGCCTGAAGCCGCTCCGTTATAAGCTGCCCTTCGCGCAGGAGCGGCAAAGCAAAAGAGCTTCCCTTTTCCGGGGAAGCTCTTCATTATGCGCGGTGTTTACCTCATGCCCTTATCGTAAGGTATGCCCTCCGCCTTGGGTGCGCGGGACTTCTTACTGGTGAAGGCGAGCACGAGCAGGGAGATGAGGTACGGGAGCATGCGGTAGAAGTTGGGGTTCAATACCTTGCCCCACGTCGGATGCTTCGAAAGCTCGAACAGGAGCTTGACTCCGTCGCCGTTGATGTCGATGGAGCTGTAGCCCGCGGCGAGGCACTTGAACAGACCGAACAGCAGCGCTGCGCCCGCGATGTTCAACGGCTTCCAGTTACCGAATATCATAACGGCAAGAGCGAGGAAGCCGAAGCCCGCGACGTCGCCGTTCGACATGCAGTTGGAGGTCGTCAACGCATAGACGAAGCCGCCCATGCCGGCCAGAGCGCCGGAAATCACGACGCCGGAGTAGCGCATCCTGCGCACTTTGATGCCCAGCGAATCCGCCGCCTGAGGATTCTCACCGCAGGAGCGGAGCCTCAAGCCGAACCTCGTCTTATAGAGGATGATCGAGCATACGACGAAGAGTATTATGCAGATGTAGGTGGCGAGATAGACCTTGTTGAGGAAGGTGTTGACAAAGAAGCCGTCCTTCTCACCGAGGCCGAGCATGCCCTTTTTGATCATGAACCACTGCGCCGCGTCGCCCTTAAAGAGCCTGAGCTCCTCCTGATTGGCGATGATGCGGACGAAGAAGAGCACGATCGCGGGGGCGAGCATGTTGAGCGAGGTGCCGCTGATGGTCTGATCGGCCCTGAGGTTTATGGCCGCGAAGCCCAGGAGCAGCGCGAACGCGGAGCCGAGCGCGGCGGAGATCAGCATGCCGAGTATCTCAAACAGCTGCATGGAGCCCCAGTTGCCGTAATTGGGCAGCAGCTCGAACACACCGTACTTCTGGCAGAGATGCACGAACAGCACGCCGATGAACGCGCCGAATATCATGATGCCCTCGAGCGCCAGGTTGATGATGCCGCTTCGCTCGGCGAACACGCCGGCCAGCGCGACTATCATCAAGGGGATGGCATAGATCAGAGTTTGCTGGATAAGGTAACTCATTTGTCACTGCCCTCCTTTCCCTTATTTTCATGAGCAGGTGCGGGCTCGTCCCCCGGCCTGTTGTTGGATGTATAGACGACGTCGGGAATGCGCCTGTCCTCGGACTTCTTGAAGCGCTTGGTGAGCCACATCTTGATGAGGAGGCTGAACGCGGAGAGGTAAACGATCACGGCGATGATGACGTCCGTGATGTATTCGTTATACTCCGTAAAGAACGACAGCTTCGATCCGGCAACGTTCAGCGTCGACATGAACATGCCTGTGAATATGTTGCCGATCGGGTTACAGGAGCCCAAGAGCGCGACGGCTATGCCGGTAAAGCCCTCGCTCGGGAGCGAGAGGTATGTCTGCCAGTGGAACTCCGTGGTGCCGGAAAGCCAGTAGAGCGCAGCGCCGGCGCCTGCAAGAGCGCCCGCCAGCGCCATGGAGAGGACGATGGAGCGCTTATCCCTGATGCCCGCGTACCTCGCGGCGTGGCGGTTGGAGCCGCAGGCCTTGAGCTCGAAGCCGAGCGTCGTCTTTGTCAGGAGTATGTAGACGAGTATCGCGATCAGTATCGCGACGATTATGCCGCCGTCGATCTGCTGCGACCCCGGGAAGAGCTTATCAAGCCCCATCTTGGCGGTGGCTACGCCGTTATGGCTCGTCTTCCAGATGACCTGGGTCTTGGTGCCCTCGGTGCACTGGAGGCCCGAGCCCTCGAACATCCATGTGACGATGTTCGCTGCGAGCCAGTTGGTCATTATGCAGGCCAGGACCTCGTTGATGTTGAGGAAGGCCTTCAATATGCCCGGTATCGCGCCCCAGAGCGCGCCGGCAAGGATGCCGCCGAAGAAGGCGAGTATCCAGACGATCCACGGAGCGACGACCGCGGTGTTCATCTTCAGAGCTATGAAGAGCGTCGCGGTGGTGCCGGCCAGGTACTGACCGGAGGCGCCGATGTTGAAGAGGCCCGTCTTATACGCGAGCGACACGGAAAGACCGGTCATGATTATGGGCACGGCTCGGAACAGCATGTCGCCGATGTTGGTGGAGTTGAAGCCGAATACCAACCGCCCCGCCTGCTGACCCTTTGAGAAGAGGCCCAGGAATATGAGGCGAATGCCCTTCCACGCCTCCTTGAGGCCGAGCTTGCTGTCAACGAGACCGACAATGAGTATCAGTATCGCGCCGACGAGAAGGCCGATCAGTATCGAAATGAGAGTCGAGAGAACGGATTTCGTTCCGTCCTTATTTAAGAATTTGCGGAGTTTCATTCGGCCTTGCCCTCCTTATCCTGTCTCTTCGCGCCGGCCATGTAGAGACCGAGCTCGGAGGTAGTAGTGGTCTTGGGATCGAGCTCGCCGACTATCTCGCCCTCATACATGACGAGTATGCGGTCGGAGAGGTTCATGACCTCCTCCAGCTCGAGCGATACGAGCAGCACCGCCTTGCCCTCGTCGCGCTGCTTGACGAGCTGGGAGTGGATGTATTCGATAGCGCCGACGTCGAGGCCGCGGGTGGGCTGAACGGCGACGACAAGGGGCATGTTGCGGTCGAGCTCACGCGCGACGATCGCCTTCTGCTGGTTGCCGCCGGACATGGAGCGCGCCTTGGTCACGGGGCCCTGGCCGCTCCGGATGTCGAACTTTTCGATAAGGCCGTCGGTGTATTCGCGTATGGCGCCGAACTTGATGAAGCCGTGATCCTGGAACTCGGGCTCGAAATACCTCTGCAGCACCATGTTCTGCTCGAGCGTGAAATCGAGCACCATGCCGTGCTTATGCCTGTCCTCGGGGATATGGCTCATGCCGGTGAGGGAGCGCTTCCTTATGGAGGCCTTTGTGATATCCTTGCCGCAGAGGGTTATGCTGCCCGCGGAGGCCTTTTCAAGGCCCGTCAGCGCGTGGACGAACTCCGTCTGGCCGTTGCCGTCGATACCGGCGATACAGACGATCTCGCCCGCGTGCACGGTGAGCGAAACGTTCTTTACCGCGTCGTTCTTATGGAGCTTGGAGGCGACTGAAAGTCCCTTTATCTCCAGCACGGATTCCTTGGGATGCGCCTCGTCCTTCTCGACTACGAGCTGAACGGGACGGCCGACCATCATGCGGGAAAGCTCCTCCTTGTTGGTGTCCTTGGTCTCCACGGTGCCTATGTATTTGCCCTTGCGCAGAACGGTGACCCTGTCGGATACCTCCATGATCTCGTTGAGCTTATGGGAAATGAAGAGTATGCTCTTGCCCTCCGCCTTGAGATTGCGCATTATCTGCATGAGCTCTTCGATCTCCTGCGGGGTCAAGACCGCGGTGGGCTCGTCGAAAATGAGGATCTCGTTATCGCGGTAGAGCATCTTCAGTATCTCGACGCGCTGCTGCATGCCGACGGTGATATCCTCGACCTTGGCGTCCATATCGATGCGCAGGCCGTATTTCTCGGAGAGGGCCTTGACCTTCTTCCTTGCTTCCTTCTTTTGGAGGAAGCCGAGCTTGGTATCCTCCGCACCCAGTATTATGTTGTCGAGCACGGTGAACACCTCAATGAGCTTGAAGTGCTGATGCACCATGCCGATGTTGAGGGCGGTGGCGTCGTTGGGATCCCTGATCTCGACCACCTTGCCGTCCTTCTTTATCTCGCCCTTCTCCGGCTGATACAGACCGAAAAGCACGCTCATAAGGGTGGACTTGCCCGCGCCGTTTTCGCCTAAAAGCGCGTGTATCTCGCCCCTCTTGAGCTGCAGTGTTATGTCATCGTTAGCCTTTATCCCCGGAAATTCCTTGGTGATATGCAGCATCTCGATAACGTAGGGGTATGCCCCTGCCGCTTGTTGCTCCATAGCTTGCCCTCCT
>CAMZAY010000141.1 GCA_947304365.1 uncultured Clostridia bacterium
CACCATGAGCCGCGTATTCCGCCGCGATATCCCCACCAAGGAGATCAGACCGCTTTTGAGAAGGGCGATCAGCATCGTCAACAGCGGCGGGTTTGACGTGACACCGCTCAGGAACCTCATGCGGTCGTACGTCGATCCCGTTAAGATAAAGCGTTCCGACGTTGATTTTTATGCGGTCACATATTCGATCTCCGACAAGAAGGAGGTCGACGTGAACGTAAAGGAGCTCAAGGAAGAAGAGATCTGCGATATGCTCCTCGCAAGCGCATATTTCCCCGCGTTCAAGCATGAGCCTCTGCTTGGCGGCAAGCGCTTTACCGACGGCGGTTTTTCCGATTCGCTTCCCATAACTCCTCTTATAGAGCATGGCGCGAAGGATATCCTTGCGATAAGGATCTCCGATTTCGGTATTGAAAAGAGGGTCCGTCCTCCGGAGGGAGTCAATATCGAGTACATCGAGCCGAAAAGAAGGCTCGGGAACACGCTCGATTTCTCGCCGGAAAAGTCAAGGTTCAATATGGATCTCGGCTATTATGACGCAAAAAGGTTCATATACGGGCTGGAGGGAAGCTATTATTATATCGAGCGCACGATGGACGAGAGGCAGGCGTACGACACTCTCATACGGTTCGTGACCGATTATGCAAAAAGGCTCGATCCCGACATATCGTTCCGTTCGATAAACGAGGTCGTGATCCCCAAGCTTGCGCGGGAGCACGGCGCATCGGGCGATTATTACGACATACTTATACATTATCTTGAACATACGGGCGAGGCCTTCGGCATTCCAGAGTTCCGCGTTTTGAAGGACACGGAGCTTGCCGAGGAGGTCCTGAACGCCGTAACGGTGTCCGGTTTTTTAAAGCCGGAGAAGAAATGAGGTAAGAAATATGCAGCCGAAAATCGAAACGCTCAGCGCATACGTCGAAATGGACCGTTTTATCGAGGAGCATATTGACGTCGAACGGTTCCTCAGTTGCTGCGCCCAATGCCCTTCGTTCGGCAGGACTTGGGCGTGCCCGCCGTATGCATTCGATCCGATGGATATTTGGCGTTCGTACAGCGGCATACTGCTCTATGCCAAAAAGATCACAGTTCCCGATGAACTGTGCAGCGCTGTATTTGAAAAGAAGGAACTGACCCGCGTTATGATGGAGCTTGTCGATCCCGTAAAGCGGGAGCTTATGGAGGAGCTCTATTCCATGGAGCGCTCGTCCGCCGGCAGCCTTGCCCTTTCAGCGGGCGGCTGCGAGCTTTGCGGGGAATGCGCAAGGGGGCGGGGGCTCCCCTGTGCGAAGCCTCAGCTTATGCGGTATTCCGTCGAATCCCTTGGCGGCAACGTGATAAAGTGCGTCACCGAAATACTAAAGGAGAGCGTGCTCTGGGCCGAAAACGGCCGCCTGCCGGAGCATTTTATACTGCTGGGCGCCCTGCTTCAAAAATGACGCCCTGCGCGGATGAACTGCCGCGGCGCTTTTAAGAGGCGCCGTTTTTGTTTGCATAAACGTAATCGGCGATACCGTCCGCGATGCCTTTTGCAAGCTTTATCCGATGCTCTTCCGTCATAAGGAGCGCCTCGTCGTTCGCATTGGAAAGGAAGCCGCATTCGACGAGAATGGAAGGCGCGCTAGGCACGCGCAGTACGTAAAGATCCTCCGGGTTGGCTTTTCTCGCGGGGCGGCCGATCGCTTCGCAAACGCGGTCCATGACGCATTCGGCAAGCCTTTTGCCCTCGTCGGAGCCCTTCATGTAGAACACCATCGGGCCGGATACGGTGCTGTCGCGAAATTTGTTCATGTGTATGCTTACGACAAGGTCCGCTCCCAGCATGTTCATTATTTCGCCGCGGCGCTTCATGTCCGCGTCCTT
This sequence comes from uncultured Clostridia bacterium, assembly GCA_947304365.1. Taxonomy (GTDB): domain Bacteria; phylum Bacillota; class Clostridia; order Christensenellales; family CAG-138; genus UBA3857. Next base: position 1,870 of record CAMZAY010000141.1, read on the forward strand.
GGTCGGGCCGATCGCACCCTCGCCCGTGCGCGTCATTATTACGTAAAACCCGCGCGAGGTCAGCTCGTCCGAAAGCAGCTTCGCTACGATCAGATTAAGCTCGCTTTCGACTACTCCCGTTTGAGTTCCCAATGCGCCTCCGTCGCTTCCGCCGTGGCCAGCGTCGATCACAACAGTCACCGCGCCGTCCGGGATAGGATCGCATTCATAGCTCGTATTCGACATTGCGGGAAGCGCATCGGGCGTTTTGAGCCCGATCCAGGCAAGGCTGAGCGTGCCAGAAAGCACGAGCAGACCGAGGAGCAAGTCCGCGGCTCTTTTTTTGTCTTTGATAATGCGCAAAAAAACCACCTCCGAAATGATTATATCGGAGGCGGCTCTTATTTATTCTGTCATCCGCGCTTTATGATCAATACGATCGCGGCGATAAGCCCTGCGACGACAAGCGCGCCGACTATGAACCAAACGGCAATGGGTATCGAAAGGAAGCTGAATCCGCCTCCGCCGTAAGGTGCGGGAGTGGTAACGGGCGCATCGGAACCGGAAGGCTCGGGCGTTGCGTCCTGACCGGAGGACGCGGCTTTAAGCTTTGCTGTAAAAACGGACTCAAGATCGCTGCCGATCTTTGAGGCGTATATGCTGACCGTGTATTCGCCCTTTTCGAGCGTGAGCGGATCGGAAAGGAACAACTCGCCCGGAACGGCGCTGTTTTCGTTAACGGGCAGGAATTCGTCATAGACTGCGCCGGCCTTGCCTTCTACAACAAGGCGCATTCCCGTGATGCCCGCCGGGTTTTCGACGCGCCCGTCGATAACGAGCCTGTCTGTATAATCGGCGCGAAGATCGCTGAACCAGTAGCTTTCGGCTGGCTGCCAAACGGCGTAAAGCGTCAGGGATCCATCGTGCGCCGCGGATTCGCCAGGCGTATAGATCTTACCGGAGCCGTCGGGCGAGGCGCTCCAACCTGCGAACGCCATGCAGAAGCGCGTCGGCATATCGAGCGGCACGGTAAATGTATCGAAGAAGCACTCGCCGCCGGGCGCGCCGTCGCCGCCGTTCGCATTATACGATACGCATGCGCCGCCCGTGCCGACGGAAAGGATACTGCTGTTTTTCTTTACGAGCACCGCGCCGTCATGCCCGAAGGCACGCGCAATGGCCGTGACCTCCACGGTGCAGGTGTAAATGCCCGCGGGCAGAGAAAGTCCGGCAAGATCCAAAGCGGCGGGAGTGCCTTCAAGCGTCGACCAACCGTGCGCGTTGGGCTTGCGGGTACGCTCGAACTGCTTTGTGCCGTCGGGAAGAGTGATCGTTATCTTTACGGAGCGGATGGCGTGCCGCGTGGTAAAATACGACGTGATACGGAGCGGTTCGCTCTGATCCTTTTCGGAAGAGAGCTCCGGCCCGTTCTCGATCAAAATATCGTCGTTATAGCAGGAGAATACCGCGTTATCGCCGCTTATCCAAAGATATTCCCCTTCGTGATAAACAAGGAGCCATATTGCGCCGCCCTCTTCATGGGAGCCGCAAACCGTAAGCGCTTCGTTCGCCGCTGGGGACGCCGCCTCGTTCCCGTTTGGGGAGGAAAGGAGCTTTGCGCCCTCCTTTGCGATGTAGACGGCGTTTGTGGGCAGCAGGCTGTAATAGCCGCAGGTCTTCGCGTATTCGGCGAACCCGGCGGAAATAAGCCTGTCGGCGAAGCTGTACGCCGCGCTGTCGCTCGGCGCCTCGAGTATTATCGCAGCAAGACGGAGGCTGCCCGATTCACGGGCAATGACGACGGCATGCTCCTTTTCGCTGTCGCCGCCGAACTTTATGCCGATACAACCCTCCGAACCGAGAGCGGCGTTGGAATTATCGAGCCTTATGCTGCCGCAGCCTGCCGAGCAGGTGTAAACCTTGTTCCTGACGGAGGTGACGAAGATATCGCTCTTCATGGCTTCTGTCACGAGAAGGCTCATATCGTACGCGGTCGTGTAATGCGCGGCGGAGCCTAAACCGAAGCTGTTGTCGAAATGAGTGTCATTCATGCCTATGGCGGCGGCTTTTTCGTTCATCAGCGCAACGAATTCGGTTTCGCTGCCGCTTACGATGGACGCTGTGACGAACGAAGCGTCAGCCGCGCCTTCGAGAAGCAGTGCGTAAAGAAGGTCGCGCCGGGAGGGGGTCATGCCCTTTTCAAGGCCCA
>CAMZAY010000142.1 GCA_947304365.1 uncultured Clostridia bacterium
CCGGCGGCAAGCTCTTCATCAACAGCTCCATAATCGACAAGAAGGCCACCCGCACGGATATCGACGTTTATTACGTTCCCTGCAACGAGATCGCCGATTCGCTGAACAACCCCAAGGTAGGCAACATGGCTATGCTCGGCGCTTACCTCGAGGCGACCAAGGCGGTCGAGTCGAAGAGCGTTCTCGACGCGCTGCTTTATAAACTGGGCGAGAAGAAGGCTCACCTCATCCCCCTGAATGAGCAGGCTATCGAGCTCGGCAAAGCCGCTGTCCGCGATCAGGTTAAGTGATCCTGTTTGAACAAACCGGTCCCTTCCTTTCGGAGGGGGCCGGATTTTTTATTGTATTTCTTCCCGTTATATGTTATCATTGTCCTGCCGAAAAACGGCAGGAAAGGAAACAATATGAAGGATCTCCTCGTTAAACTGTTCACCTCCCTCGCTGGGGAGTTCTCCTCCGCGCCGCAGGCATGGGGCCCCCTGCATATCGCGTTTTTCGCGATAGGTCTTACCGCGGCGATCGTGTTCGCCGTGCTTTTGAGGAAGTCGAGCGACAAAACGTTCAACCGCGTGCTGCGCACGGTCGGCTTCGTGCTACTCGGGATGGAGGTCGTAAAGATCTCGTTCTACTATTTCGCGATACATAACTGCAGCCTTGTCGATACGGCGTATCTCTTCCCGTTCCAGCTCTGCTCACTGCCCATCTACATGGCGCCCATCGCCTCGTTCCTCAAAAAGGAAAGCGCCGTAAGGAAGGCGCTCCTCACGTTCATGATGACCTACACCTTCATGAGCGGCTTCTCCGCGTTCGTGAATCCCTCGGGCATACTGATGTCGCACATACTGCCGACCTTCCATTCGCTGATCTGGCATATGCTGCTCGTGTTCATCGGGCTTCTGATCGCCGTCTCAGGCAGGGGCGGGTACAGGTTCCGCGATTTCTTCCGCGCGTTCGTCTGCTTCATAATCTGCTGCAATATCGCGCTCTTTTTGAACATTCTGATACCCACCCTCCTTCCCGGGGCGGACGTAAATATGTTCTATCTCGGGCCGAACCGCTCGTCGCTCATCGTTTTCAACACGATCTACGATAAATGGGATTGGGTGGTGCAGATGCGCATGTACGAGATCGCGCTCTCCATCGGCGCGTTCATCGTGTTCGTGTTCGCAAGGCTCGGCGCAAGACCGAAAAAGATAAGCAAGAAAGCCAAGAAAAAGGCAAGCAAATAACACGCTCGGCCGCTCTTACGGGCGGCCTTGATAATATATTTTTAACGGATCTCAAATTTTACCGAGTTTTCGCATCTTGATAGGTGTAAGGCCCTACAAAACGAAAGGACGACCGAAAAAGTCGATCAAACCGAGCATGAAGGACAGCGAGATAATCGCATTGCTCAATAACCGGGACGAAGCCGCCGTCGAAGCCATTAAGGACAGGTTCGGCGGGCTGTGCTTCAGCCTTGCCTCCAACATACTTGCCGACAGGCGCGATGCGGAGGAGTGTGTTTCGAGCGTCCTTTTCAAGCTCTGGTCGAGCATCCCCCCGGCAGATCCAAGGGATCTTACGGCATACGTCGCAAAGACCGCCCGCAACGAGGCGCTGATGAGGTACCGTGCAAACTCCGCCAAACGGAATTTCCCCGCGTCCGTTCCGCTTGAGGAGCTTGAGGCCTGTATCGCGGCGGGCGGCGGCGTGGAGGACGAGCTCCGCGCAAAGGAGCTTGCCGGCGCTGTAAGTGTGTTTTTGAAGGGTCTGCCCTCGGAGCAGCGCAATGTTTTCATGCGGCGGTACTGGTATTTCGACAGCGCAAAGTCCATCGCCGACCGCTTCGGGCTATCCGAAGCCCGCGTGAATACGCTCCTTCAAAAGACCAGGAGGATGCTCCGCCGATACCTTATCAAGGAGGAATTCATCAATGAGCAACAACGCTTTTGATACGGCTCAAATGCTGAACGATATAGACGACTCCCTCGTTTCGGAGGCCGCCGATGCCGGAAAAACAGGGAGACGCCGCCGTACGTGGCTTATCCCCGCAGCGGCAGCCGCGGTCGTTATTGCCGGCGCGGCGCTTATCGTTTCAAAGGTCTTAAAGACCCCGGATGACGATAAGACCGCGTACACAGTACCGACAGAGTCCGGGAAAATCACCGCAGCTCCCCTCGAACCGACGGACGAACCAACGCCCGATCCCGCATTTAATACGCCCTCGCCCATGGTCGATACAACAGCCGAGCCGCCAATCCCGACGGAGCCGGACGGTTCGGATATCCCGAAAAGGACCGCGGAGCCTCATCCCACGGAAGCAACTCACGCACCCGATATAACCGAGCCGCCCGTCCAAACGCCTCAGGCAACTCCGAAGACGACTCCCAAGGCCACGACCGCGCCGGAACCCACCAGGCCGCCCGAAACGGAAAGCCGAGTTTTTAACAGCGTCGATTCGTTTGTTTCCGCCGTCCGAAGCGGCTCCGACAGCTTCCTTAACGGCATAGACTGCTGGTACTCATTGGGTCATGGCTTATCGTTGAACAGGATAGAAGTAACGGAAGACGAGGTGTTTTACTATTACGCCCTTGAGGACGGCTCGGAGCTCCTGCTTGAATGGTTCAGATCCGAGGAAGCGTCCGCGCGCTATTTTGAGCAGTTCACATCGTTAGAGGGCGAATGGCATGACAATATTTACCTTGTATGCTCTCAGGCGGGCGTCTATTTCGGCTACGCCATGGACGCCGGGCATTTGATCCGTATGATGGGCGCCGGGATCCGCACCGCGGAGCAGGCGGCGGAGTACTATTCGCCCGTCCGCCATGAGATATGACGCGTCTTTGCCGCTGCCAGAAAAGGAGATAATATGAAGAATAAAACATCGATCCTTATTGCGGTTTTGATACTGTCGGCGCTGCTTTTCGGCGGCTGTACGAAAACGCCCGCCGTCGATATGCCCGCCGCGCCCGAAAAAAACGAGCCTTCTGCCGTACCGGCGGAAAGCGAGACTTCCCTGCAGCGCCCGCCCATAAACTGCAGAACAAACGATAAGGGCCTGCTTAAGGTGATAAACGGCGATGCGGTCATACTGCCCGTTGAGCATGACGTTCCCGGCGACGAGCTCATCTCTTACGCGGGGCTTGTTAAGGAAGGCGTGAAGCTTGACGAGTATCTGCCGGAGATCTATGAAGAGCTCCCTGCGGTCGATCGCGGGAAGGGCTTTGCGCTCGACGTATACGAATGGGGCAGCATCTATATGATAGACGTATTTGACGCCTCTTTTACGATGATCGCCCACGTATCGAGCGCGGCGGAGCTTTACTCCCTTGCCGCGGAGCACTTTGATGAGCTTATAATCGACGTCAGGATATTCGTCCCCGGCTGCATGATATTCGAGGAGCCTACGGAGCGCAGCGGCCTGGGCTACGCGTTCAAACTGAGCGCCGCCGACAGGGAAGCCGACGCGGCGGAGCCCTTCATGCGGCTGTATTCTTACGGGACGGAAGTGCCTACAAAGGCGTTCTTTTTCCACAAAGCGTCCGCTTTTTATGAGGACGGCGTTCCCGTGGGACTGCTTCAGGGGGACGGCAAAGCGTTTTTCGATCCCGACCATATCGCTTCGGCGTATGACGATCTGCCCGGCTATTCCCTCTGCCGTTTGGAGGGGCTCGATATAAGGCTTTCGGAGAGCTCGAAGATATCCTATATTTACATCTACGATCCCGCAAACGGCTTTGAAAGGACGACGCTTTTCAGCAAGGCGGAGCTCGATCGGTTCATTATCGATTCCGCGTCGGATAATAAGGAATACGTCGTTGAGGTGGTAGTATCGCACACGGGCGACTATATCGAGGCGCTTGACAAAAACGAGAGCGAGACCAACAGCTATGCCTTCATAGTCAGGTGAGCTCCAAAAGTATATTGCAAAAATGATCCTTTACCCGCTTTATTTCAAGCGGGTATTCTGTTATAATCAGCCTGTAAACTCTATAATCATAAAGGAGAAAAACACCATGCCCGTTAATCTTAAAGGACGTCACCTCTTGACTCTCAAGGATTTCACCC
>CAMZAY010000143.1 GCA_947304365.1 uncultured Clostridia bacterium
TTTTTCCTTTCCACGCCTCGCTTTTTGCCGTGTCTCCCATCCCTCTTTCAGAACACACTTTCTAATTATATTTTTAAGTATATTGAAGTATTTTATTACATTTTTTGAATTTAATCCGTAAAAAGGTAATACCTGCCAAAGAATCGGGATAAAGAAACGCCGTTCCCATTGACCGAAAGCGTCGCCGGGAACGGCAAATAGTATTATATCGTCTTACTTTTTTGTTTTCTCCATAGGGAAAGACCGATGCTTATTTCGTATCGAACCAACTATGACCTTCCGCGACGTCGGCGATGAGCGGCACGGTGAGCTTGAGCATTTCGCCAATCTTCGTCGTTTCGGGCGCTTCGCCCTCGACGGGAACGCCGAGCATCGAATCGCGCAGGAGCTTTGCGGCGGCGTCCTTCTCCTCAACGGGGCAGTCGATGATAAGCTCGTCGTGGATCTGCAGAACGAGCTTTGCCTTGAAGCCGCCCCTCTGGAGCGCATCGTGGACGCGCAGCATGGCGAGCTTTATTATATCGGCGGCGCTGCCCTGCACGGGCATGTTCATCGCGACCCTTTCGCCGAAGGAGCGGGTGTTGAAATTGCCGCTCTTTAACTCGGGAAGGTCCCTCCTCCTGCCGGCGAGGGTGACGGCATAGCCGTTCTCCTTTCCTTTGGCGACGGCCTCCTTCATGTAATCCCTTACGCCGGTGCACCTTGCGAGGTACTTCTTTATGTACTCGCCCGCCTTCCAGCGCGGTATGCCGAGCTGATTCGCAAGCCCGAACTCGCTTATGCCGTAGACTATGCCGAAGTTGACCGCTTTCGCGGCGGAGCGCATCTCCTTCGTCACCTCTTCCCGCGGGACGCCGAAGACCTCCGCGGCGGTCTGGGCATGGATGTCGCCGCCCGATCTGAACGCGGCGGTGAGCGTTTCGTCGCCGGACATGTGCGCGAGCACCCTTAGCTCTATCTGCGAATAATCCGCGCCGACGAGCACGCAGCCGGGGCTGGCGATGAACGCCTTTCGGATCCTTCTCCCCTGCTCCGTGCGAACGGGTATGTTCTGGAGGTTCGGCTCGGCGCTTGAAATGCGCCCGGTCGCGGTGACGTTCTGGTTGAGCGTCGTATGGATCCTGCCGTCCGGGGTGATCTTGCGGAGCATCGCGTCGATGAACGTGGACTTGAGCTTCGTTAGGAAGCGATACTCGATGACCGTGTTAACGATGGGGTTCATCCCGGCGAGGGACTCGAGCACGTCGCTGTCCGTGGAATAGCCCGTTTTGGTCTTCTTCTGCGGGGGAAGCCCGAGCTCGTCGAAGAGCACCGTGCCGAGCTGCTTGGGCGAAAGTATGTTGAATTGACGCCCTGCGAGCTCATGCGCTTCCTTTTCAAGCTCCGCGATGCGCCCGGTCATGCCGTCGCCGATGCGCTTCAATTCCTCCGCGTCGATCGCGAAGCCAGCCTGCTCCATATCGAACAGCACCTTTACGAGCGGCAGCTCCACGCCGTAATAGAGCGTATCCGCGCCCTTTTCTTTAAGCTGCCCGCCGAGGAGGCCGTAAAGCTCCATGACGGCGGGTGCGCCGCTTAAAGCGACGCCTGCGGTCTCGCAGAGGGATACCAGGTCCTTTGCGGGATTGATGGCATTCAGAAGATAATCCGCGACGGTCAGATCGAAGGCGAGCCCTTCAAGACCCACGCCGTACCGGGCAAGCTCGGTCATGAAGCTTTTGCCGTCGAAGAGCACCTTTTTGATATCCGCGTTCCCGAACACGGGAGCGAGCGCGCGGTAGATATCCTCCGGATCGAGACCCGGCTCGAGCAGCGTGCCGCCCGTCTTTATAATGAAGAGCTCGCCTGGCTCCGTGAATATCGAGAGCGATTCGTCCGCGTGGACGGCGATGAGCTTCTCCTTCATTATTATAGGAAGAAGCTTTTTAAGTCCTTCCTCCGTCCCGATCTCGCTCGTGACTGCGACGCTCACGCCGGCGCGCTCGGTCTTTTCGGGGACGGGCTCCTTTTGGGAATGCTTTTCCATGCCCGATTTGCCGGCATCTGCGAGCGCCTTTATCCTGGCGCTGTTCGATTTCAAGCCGAGCCTTAACATGAGGGGTATGCCGTCCTCGAGCTTTGCGGGATCGAATACGCAGTCCTCGACGCCGATATCGATCGGCGCCTCGCGGTCGATCGTGCCTATCTTATAGCTCATGCGGGCGGAATCGACGCCCTCGAGCAGCTTCTTTTGGAGCGCGCCCTTCTCGTTTCCGGCGTTTGCGAGCACGCCCTCCAGGTCGCCGTATTTGTCGAGCAGACCCTTGGCGGTCTTTTCGCCTATCCCCTTTATGCCGGGGATGTTGTCGGAGCTGTCGCCCATCAGCGCCTTAAGGTCTATCATGTGCCGCGGCGTGAGCCCGTACGCCTCCATAAGCCCCGCTTCGTCATACTCGACGGTCTCCGTAATGCCCTTTTTGGTAAGCATGACGTGCGTATCGGGCGAGATGAGCTGGAGCGCGTCTCTGTCGCCTGTGACGATGAGCGTGAAAACGCCCTGCTCGGAAGCCTTCTTCGAGATCGTGCCGAGGATATCGTCCGCCTCGTAGCGGAAGCACTCGCACACCTTAATGCCGAGCTTTTCAAGCAGCTCCTTCAGGGCGGGTATCTGCGGACGCAGATCCTCCGGAGTTTCCCTCCTGCCCGCCTTATACTCGGGATAGGTATCGTGGCGGAACGTGCCGCCGTGCATATCGAACGCGACGAGCATATAATCGGGCTTCTGCTCGATGAGCTTGATGAGCATCGCCGTGAAGCCGTGCAGGGCGTTCGTGGGCGTGCCGTCGCGGCTGGTCATTGCCGTCTGTATCGCGTAATACGCGCGGAATATGAGCGAGTTGCCGTCGATAGCGATAAGTTTTTTCATAAGCACCTCATTTGCCTGTTTTGATTCAGTATGCCCCGAAGAGCCGCATAAGCATGAACACGCCCACCGCGGTGACGATGGAGAGCAGCGTGCCGAATATGTAATACTCCGCGAATTCCCTGTCGTCGAGCTGACGGAAACGCGCTATGGACTTTGCCGTGAAAACGATCGCGATGGAGCCGTACTGCCCGAGCGCGAGAAGCGCGGCGGTAAGGAGCCTTTCAAGGCCGCCTATGTACTTGCCCGCCCTGCGGCGTTCGCCCATTTTGGGATCCTCATCGGGCTTTTCGGTGACGAGTATGCGCCTTATGAACACGTTTGCGGGCTTCATGACGGCGAGCCCCATCACGATATAGGTGAGCGCGCGGTATGCGTCGAACCCGAACGCCGCGCCGATATGCGTCATATACGGGGGCGTGACGGAGCCGAACCGGCTGTTGACCAGGTACGCGGCGGCAAGCACGATAAGTATATGGAGCGCCTGATCGACGGCGAACGCCGCCCGCTCGCCCCTGATGGTGAGGACGTCCTTTTTGGCAAGCGAGTTTAATATCGCCTGCTTGACGATATCGATGACAAGGTGGGAGCCCGCCGCGATCGCCGCGGCGATGACGTACCCGCCGCCGAGGAGCAGGAGCGACAGCGCGCAGGCTGCGGCGTAGACGGCGGCGTGAAGGAGCACCCAAAGAAGGCTCCTCGATTTTCTTACGGCAAGCTTCTCCGGCTGGAAATAGTAGTCCCCCAGAACGTGAGCGAGCATGAGTACGGTAAATTCCTTCATATTATTCGCCGCCCCTTTCCGATATCATTTCCCTTACGAGCATTATGCCGCGGAACCATTCGTTGAAGCCGGCGGCGGTGAGCTGCGAATTCACCGTGCTCTGCCCGACGCCCGTCATCTGGGCAAGCGCGGTCTGCGTGAGCTTCTCCCCCGAAAGGCGCGCGGAGAGCATCCTGAAGCAAAGCGCCTCCTGCTTATCGGTCCAACCCGCGTACAGCTTGTCGCAGAGGGCGAGTATCGTGTTCACGCCGTATTCGAGAACGGGATCGTCCGCAGCGACGCGAATCCTTGCGGAAGGATCGGGCTTCATGCCCTCCACCATGCGGCGC
>CAMZAY010000144.1 GCA_947304365.1 uncultured Clostridia bacterium
GAGACCATAGCTCCGCTCGTAAGCAGGGCCGATATGATCTATTCGGAGTACGCGGAGGTCAAGAACAAGCTCAATTCCGGCTTCCTCTCCGCCGAGGAGCGCGAGCGCAGGATAGACATACTGAATTATCAGATAAACGAGATAGAGAAGGCGGCGCTCTCCCCGGACGAGGAGGACGCCATAAAGGATGAGCTCGGCATCCTAACAAATTCCGAGCGCATATCGGAAAGCCTCAATTCCGCATCGGAGCTTCTTGCGAACGAGAGCGGCGCCGTGCCCCTTTTGAAGAGCGCGGTCGATTCGATAGGCTCGATCTCCTCCATTTCCGAAAGATACGGGGAGCTTTATTCCCGCCTGAACGATCTTTATTATGAGCTGGAGGACGCCGCGTATTCCGTGCGCGATATGAGGCTCGGCGCGGATTTCGATCCCCGCCGTATAGACGAGCTTGAAACGCGGCTCGACGTGATCGAAGGGCTGAAGCATAAATACGGACGCACGGTAAAGGACGTGCTCGATTTTCTGGACGGCGCAAGGAACGAGCTTGAGGAGCTCACCGGTGACGCCGCGAAGCGCGAAACGCTTGAGAAAAAGAAGAAGGAGCTCGAAAAGGAGTATTACGAAGCCGCCGCAAAGCTGACCGCGGCAAGGAAGGCCTCCGCTGACAAGCTCTGCGCGCTTGCGGAGGAGCAGCTTAAGGCCCTCGGCATGAAGAAGGCGAAGCTGGGAGCTGAATTCAGAAAAACCGACGCCGCCCCGCGTGAGAACGGGCTTGACGAAGTCAGCCTGCTGCTTTCCGCTAACGAGGGCGAGCCGCTGAAACCCCTTTCAAAGGTCGCCTCCGGCGGCGAGCTCTCAAGGATTATGCTCGCTTTGAAGACTGTCATAACCGAGGCGGACGGCATCCCGACGCTTATTTTCGACGAAGTCGATACCGGCATCAGCGGCGCAACGGCGAACACCGTCGGCCTTCGCATGAAGCGTATCGCGGAAAGGCATCAGGTGCTCTGCGTGACGCATCTGCCGCAGATAGCCGCGTTCGCGACGGATCATTATCTCGTTTCCAAGCATGAGGAGGCGGGGAAGACGGTGACAGACGTGCGCCTTCTTTCGGAGGGCGAGCGCGCTTTGGAGCTTGCAAGGATAATGGGCGCCGAGCCCGGCAGCGAGGCGGCGGTATCCCATGCTTCCGAGCTTATTAAAAAAGCCCGCGAGGCGGTCGTTTAAATGGAATAGTTCACGCCTTTTGTACAAAAGCTTATTTCAAATAAGCATTACGGAAGGCGTATCATGGTTAGAAAGATATCGAAGCGCCCCACGCGCAAAAAAGCGGCCGCGGCGCTTGCAGTTCTGGCGGCGGCACTGCTGTTCGCCGTAAATCACACCCCGTTTTTCACAGGCCTGAGGGAGGCGCCCGAAGCGGTATTCGCCGAATCGGAGGACGCCGCTGCGGAGCGGCTCGGCTGGGCCGGCAGCCTTTACGGGCTCACGGTCGCCGCGTCCGGCTCTCAGGATGAGACCCTCGGCAAAAAGGAGATCGATTGCTCCCTATTCGGGGTCGCGTTAAAGCGCATCCCCGCCTTTATAGGCGAACGGCCGTATCTCGTCCCGGGAGGGCAGGCGGTCGGCATCAGCATTTATACGGAGGGGGTGCTCGTTGTGGGAGTCGGCTCCGTAACGGGCGAAAGCGGACGCCGCTTCGATCCCGCGTCGGAAGCGGGCATTAAGCCGGGCGACATTATCGTTTCCGTCAACGGCTCCCCCGTGAACGACTCGAAAGAGCTGAAGGATATGCTCGACGCATCCGACGGATCTGCGCAGCTTCTTATTGAAAGGGACGGCAAAAGCTTTGAGACGAACGTCCCCGTGATTTTATCGGAGGACGGCAGCCGAAGGATCGGCGCTTGGGTAAGGGACAGCACTGTCGGCATAGGCACGCTCTCTTTTTACGATGCGGATTCCGGCGCGTACGCCGCGCTCGGTCACGCCGTTGCCGACGCCGATACGGGCGAGCTGTTGAAGGTCCGCGACGGGAAGCTCGTTATTGCTTCGATACTCGGCGTCACAAAGGGCAGACGCGGCGCCCCGGGCGAGCTGCACGGCACGTTCGACGGCGCGAGCACCGCGCTCGGCTCCATAACCGGCAATACGGAGCTCGGCATAGCGGGCTCCCTCGCAGAGGAAGCGATCGCCATGATAGGCGGCGAGCCGATACCCGTGGCGTTTCCGGACGAGGTCAATACAGGCAGCGCGGTGCTTATCGCCTCCGTCGACGGCTGCGTGCGGGAGTATTCCTGCCGCATAATCAAAACGGGCAGGCAGGATGAGCCGGCGGAAAAGGGCATAGTCGTCGAAGTGACCGATAGAGAACTCATTGAAATGACGGGCGGCATAGTCCAGGGCATGAGCGGCAGCCCCGTCATACAGGATGGAAAGCTCGTCGGCGCGGTGACGCATGTTTTCGTGAACGACCCCCAAAAGGGTTACGGCGCTTACGCATACTGGATGTATAAAAGGCTCTGCGGCGTATAGCCGCGGGCATTGGAATGAAAGGGAGCTTGCTTTATGGCGTACATCAAAGGTCCCGCGGCTGAAAAACGCGGGCTTTACCTCGGCAGGAAGGATGAGTATTCCAAGGCCCTTGAGCGCGGTCTCAACGAGATCTGCAGCGTGAGCTTCAAGTATGCCTCGACGGAGGAGGAGCTTGTCGAAAAGCTCTATACATATGAGCCGATGCTCATCGTCGCCGTGCTCAACCCCGCTAACCTGAGCATACTTTTGAGCGTATCACAGCTCAAAAAATACAGGCAGGCGGTATCGGTGGGTCTCGTGTATGCCGAAAACCCGATGACGCGCGCCGTTTCGGACGAGTTCATCGTTACGGATATCGCGGTACAGACCGGGGATCCCGGCAGGGACGCGATCGGCGTTGTCAGGGTTTACAGCCAGAACATGAAATACGGCGTGAATCTTCGCAGCATAACCGGCAAAATGCCCATAGTCACGGACATAATGTGGAACGATCCCTCCCGCGATTTCAAATCGCTCCGTTCCGCGATATCGGACAAGCTCGAACGCCTCGGCGTAAAGAAGGAGCTTGCGGGGCATTGGTATCTCATCGCCGCCATCGCCATGCAAAGCGCAACAAGATTCGTTCCGGAGCCGCTTAAGCTCTATGACAATATCGCGGATTATTACGACACCACTCCCGCCGCGGTCGAAAAGGCGATCCGCTACGCTATCGAGACGGCATGGACGGAGGGCGATATAGAATATCAGCATGAGTTCTTCGGAATGAGCATAGATGAAGATAAGGGCAAGCCCACCAACGCGGAATTCATCGCAAGGCTTGCGCTGGACTTTGAATAAAATCGGCTGAACCGCCGGGAAAGGCATTTCACCATGAAAAAAAGAGCTTTCATAATCGTACTTGACAGCGTCGGCATCGGCTCGCTTCCCGACGCCGCGGATTTCGGCGACGAAGGCGCGCATACCCTCGGACATATCTGGGAAAGGCGTGGGATGAACATCCCCAACATGCTCTCCCTGGGCCTCGGAAATATAGAGGGTTCGCGCATGCCCGGCGTCAAATACCCGCGCGCGGCGTTCGGCAGATCGCTCGAGATAACAAAGGCAAAGGACACGACGAGCGGGCATTGGGAGATGGCGGGCTTCCCCATGAACGTGCCTTTCCGCACTTATCCCAACGGTTTCCCGCCCCATATCATAGAGCGCTTTGAAAAGGCGATCGGCCGCGGCGTGCTCGGAAACGAGGTCGCCTCCGGCACCGAGATAATCCAGCGCCTCGGCGACGAGCACGTAAGGACCGGCAAGCCCATCGTCTACACCTCCGCCGACAGCGTATTCCAGATCGCCGCGCATGAGGAGGTCATCCCCCTTGAGGAGCTTTACGGGCTTTGCCTTACCGCGCGTGAGATGCTCGTCGGCGACGATCTCGTCGGACGGAAGCGGATTCGCTTCGAGCGTCCTCTTATCCTGTTCCGCG
>CAMZAY010000145.1 GCA_947304365.1 uncultured Clostridia bacterium
GTGGCGATCTTGCTCATACGGACAGCCTGAGCGTTGATCAGCTTCCATGCACCGTTTTCCTTGGCGTAGAACTCAACAGTGAGCAGATTGGTGGCGCCGCCGCCGCCAACTACCGCGTAAACGGAGAAGTCCTGCGCGTCGAAGGAGACGGTCTCGCCGTCGGTCTCGACGTCGTCGACGGGATCGACGAAGGGAACTTCGTTCGCGACTTCCTCTGCGCTGGCGCCGATGTGGACGACGGAGAGATCGTCACAGCCGTCAAACGCCGCGTAGGAAAGAGTGACCTTAACATCCTTACCGGGCTGGAATTCCTGCCCGTTATGGTAGAAGGTGATATCCACAGCCGCGAGAACAGTGCCGTTTACAAGGTCGCTGTTATTGACCGCGGTCTGGATATTATTCGTATTATAGACCCTTTCGACGTACATCTCGGTCCCCTCGGGCAGAGCGCCCGCAGGAGCCTCAACGTTGACGTAAAGGCCGCCGAGATCGTCGCCGCCGAAGCTCTGCGCCGGATAATTGGGCGTGGGCTTATACCAGGGCAGCGGGCGAACGATGATCTCCCACCAGTCGCGGATCCTGTCGCCAAGGCCATCGGCGCCATCGGTAAACTGCGGGCCGGCTATGACCGACGCGGGGATGATACCGAAGACCATGGTGAGGACCAGCATCAGCGAAATGAATTTCACAAAACGCTTTTTCAAAGTTCCTTCCTCCTTTGAGAAATACAAACAAAATTTGATTTCAACTTGATATGACACACTATGCGAACATAGCATGACATAGTAAGCCTTATACACCGTAATCTTACTACAAACCATTTCTTCTGTCAATAAAAAAATTTTCCCAATCCATTATTTTTTGATATATTATTTCGCGGCGGCGCATGCCGCTTTTTTCGGAGTAAAGATCCCGCGCGGCGCCCTCCACGGTTTGCAATACGCAAGCGGATGTGTTAAGATATAAATGCAAATCCAGCAGCGAGGTGCAGTATGAAAAAGTCCGTCTTCCCCGTTATCGCGGGTATCGCTTCAATTATTATCGTGTGCGCGTTCGCGGCGGTGCTCGTGATCCCTTCCGCGCGGGAGGTGTTCAAGGGGCTCTCCACCGGGCATCCGTACATAATGGGCTTTGTCAAATTCGGTCTGCTCGCCACCGCTGGCGAGGTCTTCGCGATGATGATCCGCAGGAAGGGTTGGGCGGCGCCGTACTATATCGGGTGGCGCATGCTGATATGGGGGCTGATCGGCGTTGCGATCACGTTTATGATGAAGACCTACTCCCTGGGCGTCGCGGGGCTGATGGACGCGAGGCTGCTGCCCGGCAAGGGCGAAGGGTTCTGGAGCAGGCTCCTGAAGGCCTTTTATACGGCGGCGGTGATGAACCTGACCTTCGGGCCGACATTCATGGCGACGCACAAGTGCACGGACAAGTACCTTGAGCTGAGGCACGGCGGCGTTAAGAAACCCGGCTTGAAGGGCGTTGTGAACGGCGTCGACTGGCACGGGTTCGTGAGCTTTACGCTGTTCAAGACGATACCTCTGTTCTGGATACCCGCGCATACGCTGACCTTCATGCTGCCCGCGGAATATCAGGTGATGATGGCCGCGGCGCTTTCGATCGCGCTCGGGATAATACTTAGCCTTAAAAAATGAGCAATAAAAAAGAAGGGGAGGGTTTTTCACCCTCCCCTTCCTATTTTATATTCGTCAGTTATCCGCTCTGTTGTAGCCGTTCTTCATGGTCTTCTGGGATTCGAGAAGGACGCTGTTAAGGGTCTTGGTCGATTCCTTTTTCGCCATTTCGGCAAGCTCGTCGTTCGCCTTTTCGCAGAGGGAGATATCGCCCGTCTCGGCGATCTTCGCGTCGTACTCCTTTATGATGCGGCGGCCCTTCGCCATGACGGTGAACTGATACCTTTCGATGAACTGCGCGCAGGTGTTGTAGCTGTGATCCGCGAGCGCGCCGATAAGGCAGCTTGCCCAGTAGAAATTATCGGTCGAGACGTCGAGCGTGACGTTCGAGAGGTACGCGGGCATTTTGTGCACGTTGGGATAGACGGGCAGGAGTGCGTCGAACGTGGTGGAGCCGAAGCAGATCCACTCGACGCCGCGTATCGCCTCGGGAACGCCGCTCCTTATCTGGCAGACGGAGGTGACGCCGGTGCGGTTGATGCCTATGGAGCGGTACTTGCCGCGCATGCCGGTGTCCTGGTTGAGATAGGGATTATACGGCGTGCCCTGATAGTTGGAGGAGAGGATGTACTTTACGTCCTCCACGGCGAGCTTTCTTTCGGGCACGAACGACCAGGGGATATTGTCGCTCTCGGGACCGAACTCGGCGTTCTCCCCCTCCCACCTGTGGGTCGTGGGAGTTAAAAACCTGCCCATGTACCAGGCGCGCGGGGTGTTGTAGATATGGTCCTGATCGGAATGCGAGCCGAATATCTTTCGCGGATCGAACTCGCCGTTCTGATTGCAGTCGAGGCGGTTCTCCTTTATAAACTCCTTAAGATCCGCGGAGCACAGATGCGCCTTCTTTTTGCCGAACGCGTCTTCAAGGTCAAACGAATCCATGCCGAACTGGTTGGGCATAATAACGACCCTGTCGTCCGGCACGCGCTTCGCCATCCAATGATGCCCGCCGATGGTCTCCATCCACCAGACCTCGTTCTCGTCGTTGAAGGCGACGCCGTTCGATTCGTACGTCCCGTACTTTTCGAGAAGCTCCGCAAAGCGCAGTACGCCCTCCCTCGCGGTCTTTATGTAGGGCAGCACGAGGACCAGTATATCCTCCTCGCCGATACCGCCGGGAACGTCCTTTTCGCCGCGCTTTTCGGCTTTTTTGTAAACGACCAAGGGATCCGCCGCGAGCACGCGGGGGTTGGTGGTGATGGTCTCCGTCGCGGTCATGCCGACGTTTGCGGCGTTGACGCCGGTCGCCGCCCACACGCCGTTCTTGGGATCGACGCTGGGGCATGCGGTATAGCGCATGGGATCGCCGGGAAGCTCTATCTCCACATGGGATATGACCGACTTATACTTTCTCTTCTGATCCTTCGGCTCCACGACAATGAGCCTTTTGGTATCGAAATGTCCGTCGTCCGTGCGGGCGATCATTGTGGAGTTATCGTTCGAGGCCTTTTTGCCTACGAGTATCGTTGTGCAGGGCATAAAAAACTTCCTTTCCTTATCGATATGACGAACGCGACCGTTGGGCCGCGTTCGGTGTTTGTTATTGAGTTATTCCTCTTCCTCTTCCTCGGGAAGGTTGGCGTTGTGGTAGACGTTCTGGACGTCGTCGTCATCGTCGAACATATCGAGGAGCCTCTGCACCTTCATGACCATCTCGGGATCGGTCACGTCGACGGTGGTCTGGGGGATCATCTCGACCTCGCCGGAGAGGATGTTGAGGCCCATGCCCTCGAGCGCCTCACGAACGGCGTAATAGTCGTTCGGTGCGGTGTAGACCTCGAAGCAGTCGTCCTGGGGAACGAAGTCCTCCGCGCCGGCGTCGAGCGCCGCCATCATGAGCTCGTCCTCATCGGTCTCGGAAGTGCGCTCTATAACTATGACGCCCTTCTTGTCGAACATATAGGAAACGCAGCCGGTGTTGCCCATGCCATTGCCGTACTTATCGAAGATATGCCTGAGCTCCGCGGCGGTGCGGTTCTTGTTGTCGGTAACGACGTCTACTATGAGAGCGATGCCGGCGGGACCGTAACCCTCGTAAGAGCCTTCCTCGTAGTTGACGCCGGCGCCCTCGCCGACCGCCTTCTTGATGGAACGGTTGATATTGTCGTTGGGCATGTTCGCCGCCTTCGCCTTGGCGATGACGTCGCGCAGCTTGGAGTTGTTGGCGGGATCGCCGCCGCCCTCCTTGACGGCTATCGCTATCTCACGGCCGATCTTCGTAAAGATCTTGCCCCTCGCGTTATCGGTCTTTTCCTTCTTGTTCTTGATATTTGCCCATTTGGAATGTCCTGACATA
>CAMZAY010000146.1 GCA_947304365.1 uncultured Clostridia bacterium
GATCACAGCCGCAAAAACTCCATGATGAATTCCGATAACTCAAAGGCGGCAGCAATAGACGATCTGCTGTTTTTCATTGATTCGGGAGACTTGCCAAGGCTGTGCTATTTGGACCTTGTGACCGGTGAAAACATGTTCCTCTGCGCAAAGCCCGACTGCACGCATAACGGCACGGACTGCAATGCATACGTCGCAAACGCCGGGAACCTGACGTCCGACGGCAGCAGGCTGTTTTGGACGGAAAGATCGTTGAACTCCCGCTCGTGGAAGCTCTATTCGATGAGCACCGACGGGACCGACAGACGCGCTGAAGCCGAGCTTGATTACAGCAAGGCGGAATATGCGGGCGACGCGGGAACTGCGGGGATATTCAACAATAAGCTTTTCATGTGTTTGTGCAGATCGGGAATATCGGGCGGAGAGGTCTCGTACAGTACGCTGATCTTCTCGCACGATTTGAGCAGCGGAGCGGAAAAAACGCTGTTTGAGGAAACGAGCGGCCGCAAATGCCTCGGAAGGATATTTGGCGATAAGCTGTATTTCGTGCTTTTCGACAGCGACGGAGTTTCCTTTAACTGCTGTGATTTGATCACGGGAGAGATATCGGAGCTTCACAATACCGAAATGCCCGCCTATGCTTCGGAGCCACTGCAGATGTACTGTTCCGGCGGGATATTGCTGCTGGTGGGTTCGTTCGATTGTTGGGCATACGATATCGCAAACGACCGATTCTTCGCGCTGCGCCAGTGGACGGAGGATCCCAGCGGTGAAACCGCGATAGCTTTCTGCACGACCGACAGGATATTGTTGTACTGCGGTATGAATAACTACCGCTTTGAAGATATGCAGGGGAACGTTCTTTCGGAAGGGAAGATCGAGGCTCCCGGATTCAACAAGACCGCTTTTACAAAAGAGCCGATCGGCTGTGTAGACGGCAAAATATTGCTTCGTTTTGAATCCATGGATGACGATGAAACGCCGTACTTACTTTCCTTCAGTATCGATACCTGCGAATGGAAGACCGAATGGAGCGGGACCGCTGACTGAAAAGCAGAACGATTAATAGTTGACTGAGGTAAAAAAATGGAGCTTAAACTCAATGAAGTAACGAAAAAATACGGGCAGAAGGTCGCGCTCGATAAATTCAGCTATACCTTCGGGAACGGTATTTACGGCATACTCGGCGCGAACGGCGCGGGCAAATCCACCATGATGAACCTCATCACGGACAACGTGAAAAGGGACGGCGGCGAGATACTGTATAACGGGACCGACGTGCTGAAAATGGGCGACGAGTTCCGCGCGATACTCGGCTACATGCCCCAGCAGCAGGGCCTGTACGAGAGCATGACCGCCCAGACCTTTTTAGCCTATATGGCAAGGCTCAAAAGGATACCCGGCAGGAATATCAAGGCCGAGATCGAGCGCGTATTGGAGCTGACCAATCTCAAGGATGTGATCCATCACAAGATCTATTCCTTCTCCGGCGGCATGAAGCAGCGCGTACTGCTCGCGCAGGCGATGCTCGGCGATCCGAAGGTGCTTATATTGGACGAGCCTACCGCAGGCCTCGATCCCAAGGAGCGCGTAAGGCTGCGCAATTACATCTACGATCTTTCGCAGGACCGCATAGTCCTGCTTGCAACGCATATCGTCAGCGATATAGAGGCGATAGCGGGGGACATAATACTCATGAAGGAGGGCAGGCTGATGCTCTCCGGCTCCCCGCATGAGCTTATAGAGTCGCTCCCGAAGGACAAGAAGCCGCTCCTCGGCTATTTCACGCTGGAGGACGTCTACCTCCACTACCTTGGGGAGGACGCCAATGAATGAGCTTCGAAGGATACTCACCGATAAAAAACGCCTCGCGGCGCTGATCGCCATACCGATCGTCTGCTTCGGGCTGTTTTTGCTCGACCTGATGAGCGGGGACCTTCGTTTGGGCTGGAAGTGGATGATGGACTATGCCGCTGAATACCGCGGCAATTACGCCGCCGCGAAGGAGATGACGCTTGAGGAGATCGCGAACTTCGGGAACGAGTATTACGGCGTAAGGGACGGCTCCACCATGAAGTCCGTCGCCGTGCACGTCATGGAGTACGATACGTATCTCGACGTGGTAAAGGCGCAGGCCGAAAAGATGTCGAATTCATCCGTCTTCAGCAAGAACAAAAACTCATTCACATACAGGAACATACAGAAGACCGCGCGGGATTTCGAGGCGCTTCGCGGCATAAAGGCGGAGTTCGGCGCGAATAAGGCCGTGGAGACGTGGCTCGGCTTCAAGACCGCGGACGCGCTCTACGTGCTCGTGATAGTGCTCGTGGTCCTCTCCTTTTTCGAGGACAGGAAGAACGGCCTTGCGCCCCTTGTAAGGGCGGCGCCGCGCGGCAGGACGCACCTTGCCGTATCGCGCGCGGGGATACTGTTTTTGACCTGCGCCGTTTACGCGGTGCTGATGTACCTTGCGGCGCTCATGTTCTCGTTCCGCCTTTACGGCGGCCTGGACGGGCTCGACAGGGCTGTGCAGTCGATAGAGGGCTTCAAAAAGTGCACGATGCATCTGTCGATCCGGCAGTGGATATTCATGTGGTTCGGCGTTAGGGCGCTGACGGGCTTCTTTATCGGGCTCATATTCTGGGCGGTGCTCAGCTTCCTTTCGCATATGCAGCTTGCGTGGCTCGCGGTGCTGGGCATATTCGGCGCGGAGTACGCGGCGTACACTCTCATAAAGCCCCAGATGGCGCTCAGCGTGTTCCGCTTCGTCAACCTGTTTTCATACGTGCACCCGACGGAGCTTTTATCCCGATACGAAAACATGAATTTCTTCGGCCTGCCTGTGGGGGCGCTCTCCCTGCTTGCGTGGATAATGGCTTTGGCGGGCGCGGCGCTGCTTTTCGCGGCGATATTGATACAGGTCAAGCGCCGTCCCTTCGGCAACCGAAGCATACTCGGCGGCGTGATCAACGCGTGGAACCGCTTCTCTGACTTTTTCAGGCGGCGCTTCCCCATTCCCGCGATGGAGGCCTACAAACTCGTCGTGCTCGGCGGCACGGCGATATTCCTTGTCGCCGCGGCGTATTTCGGGCCGAAGCTCGGCTATCGCGGCTACGAGTATTGGGAGGAGGATTACGTCTACACCCAGTACCTTGAAGAGATGGACGGCCCCATCGGCAGGGAGACATACGATTACCTTGAAAAGGCCGAGAGACAGCTTGAGCAAAACCCCTATGCCGACGCCTCTTTCTTCTCCGCGATAGAGCGGCTCAAGGCGGAGACCGCGTCCGCCGTCCAAAGGGCGGAGGCGGGCGGTTATCAGGCGTGGATGATCGATCAGGCCGACATGAACAACTGCTTCGGCGAAAAGGTATGGCCCGTACACCGCTGGAGCGCGATCGCGGCGATGGCGTTCCTGATACTCTGCATAGCGCCCGTGTTCGCGTACGAGCGCCAGTCCGGCACGGACAGGATACTGCGGGCGGCCCCAAGGGGAAGGAGAGCGGTGTTCTTCTCGAAATACCTTGTGATATTCGTGGAAACGCTCTTCCTGTGGTGCGTGATATACCTGCCCCAGCTCCTTAAACTGATCAAATTCATCGGGCGCGATACGCTTGCGGCGCCCATACAGAACATAAATGCGCTCAGCGGCTTCGGCGTCGGGATGAGCCTCGGCGTGTTCATTGCGCTGCTGTTCGCGCTCCGCTTCGTGGGCATGCTTATAACGGCGCATGTCGCCGCGTATTTGAGCTCGCTCGTCAACAGTTGGGAAAAGGCCGCCGTCATAGGCGCGGTGCTCTTGATAACTCCCGCAGTGCTGTTCTATTTCGGTCAGGAATGGGCGGGCTTCATATCGGTGACGAGCCCGATCTCGGCGATAGACGTGCTTGCGCGGAAAAAGGCCGCGGCGTGGATCGCGTTGTGCGCCGCGTGGCTTGCCGCAGCGGTAACGCTCACGGCGCTCGTTTACAAAA
>CAMZAY010000147.1 GCA_947304365.1 uncultured Clostridia bacterium
AGGTATAGGCGTAATCCTCCACCGAAAAGCCGGAGACGTTCGCCATGACGGGCTTGTGAAAGACCTTTTTGAGCTTGGGAAGCTCCTCGTTTATTACGGCCTCCACGCCGGGGTTCTGGAGCCCCACGGCGTTGATCATGCCGGCGGTGCATTCCGCGATGCGCGGAGTGGGGTTGCCGAAGCGGCATTCCCTCGTCGTGCCCTTGAAGGAGAACGTGCCGAGGCAGTTTATATCGTAAAGCTCCGCGAATTCATAGCCGAAGCCGAACGTGCCGGAGGCGGGAATAACGGGATTATCGAGCGTTATGCCGAGAAGGTCGACCTTGGTGTTTACCATAAGAGCTCCTCCTTCTTAAATACCGGACCCTCCTTGCAGACGCGCTTCGCGCCCGATCTTGTCATCATGGAGCAGCCCATGCATGCGCCGAAGCCGCAGCCCATGCGCTCCTCAAAGCTCATTTCGCCGGGGATATCCGCGGCGCGGTAAAGCGCCTTGAGCATGGGCAGGGGCCCGCAGGCGTAGAAATAGTCCGCGTCCTCGGGCAGCGCGTCCGTTACGAAGCCCTTTATGCCGCAGCTCCCGTCCGCGGTCGTGACCGTCACGCGGCAGCCGAGGGAGGCGAATTCGTTTTCATAGAATATCTCGTCCCGCGTGTTGAAGCCCAGCACCACGGAAACGGATTTTCCTTTATTTATAAGCTCTTTTGCAAGGTAATAAAGCGGCGGCACGCCGACGCCCCCGCCGACGAGGAGCGGCTTTTCGGCGCTTGCCTCGAGATCGTACCCGTTGCCGAGACAGGTCAGAACGTCGAGCTTTTCGCCAATGGGAAGCCTCGTCATAAGCTCCGTGCCCCTGCCGACGACCTTGTAGATCAAGGTCAGGGTATCGCCCTCCGCGCAGCAAACGGAGATGGGCCGCCTCAAAAACAGCCCGGGAAGGCTCACTTGCGCGAACTGACCGGGTCTGTTCGCGCCGATATCGCCCTTTAGCCTCATGCGGTAAACGCTTGAGGTGAGCGGCGCGTTTTCGGTCACAGTCAATATCGTCTGCTTCATTTGGTATAAACCGTCCTTCCGTCGTGTACGGTCATAAGGCAGCGGCCGAGGACCTTCCATCCCGCGAACGGGGTGGCCCTTCCCATCGAAAGGAACCCGGCGGGATCGATCGCGTATTCGTCGGAAAGGTCCCAAAGCGCCCAGTCGCCGTTTGATAGCGCGAGGCCGAAGCGCTCGCGCGGGTTCGTTACGAGCAGTTCAAGAAGCCGATCCATCGGGATAACGCCCTTTTTCACAAGATGGGTATAGACGAGCGGGAACGCGGTCTCTATGCCGACTATCCCGAACGGGCTCTTTTCAAGCCCGCGCGCCTTTTCCTCCGCGGAATGCGGGGCGTGGTCGGTCGCGATCATGTCGATCGTGCCGTCGGCAAGCCCCTCAAGCAGCGCCTCGCGGTCCTCGCGCGAGCGGAGCGGCGGATTCATCTTGAAGCGTCCGTCCTCGATAAGATCGTTTTCGTCCAGCAGAAGGTAGTGCGGCGCGGTCTCGCAGGTCACGTTCACGCCGGATCTTTTCGCGTCGCGAATGAGCTTAACGCTCTCCTTCGCGGAGACGTGGCAGACGTGATATTTTACGCCGGTCTCGGCGGCGAGCTTAAGGTCGCGCTCGATGGGCTTCCATTCGGAAGCGGAGCATATCCCGCGGTGCCCGTGCGCGGCGGCGTAGCGCCCGTCGTGGATATAGCCGCCGTGAAGCAGGCTTTCGTCCTCGCAATGGGCGGCAAGCACCTTGTTAAGGGAGGCGCAGCGCGCCATCACCTCTCGCATCATGCCCGCGTCCTGCACGCCCTTACCGTCATCCGAAAAGGCTATGACGAGGGGAGCCATCCCCTCAAGATCCGCGCTTGCGCGTCCCTTTTCGCCCTCGGTCAGCGCGCCGTACGGGCGGACGGATATGACCGCGTCCCGGTTTATAAGCTCAAGCTCCTCGTTCAAATGGGGCACGCTGTCCGGAACGGGGTTCAGGTTCGGCATCGCGAAAACCTCGGTATATCCGCCGCGGGCGGCGGCGAGGGAACCCGTTTTTATCGTTTCCTTATAAGAAAAACCCGGCTCGCGAAAATGCACGTGCACATCGCAGAAGCCGGGAAATATGACTGTTTCACCGTCGGAAGAGGGAATGACGCACCCCTCGGGAATGATGGGCTCAAACCCGGGAATGACGCTGCTTTTCAATACGCTCGCTTTAAGCATCTGCCGCCTCCGATCAAAAATAAAAGCTCCGCCGGGTATGGCAGAGCGCACAGCTTCAAAACACGGTATCACCTATACCGGAGCAGTTCGTCTTGCCGATATCCCGTATCGCCTTAAAGACCGTAGATTATTGTATCACACTGCGCGCCGCTTGTCAAACCGTTTGAGCGGTATATTTGAGCGGATCAATCCCTTTTCTCTCTCTCCAAAAAATGCTTCGCTTCCTTCTCGAGCTTGCCGTGCCCGGTCATGTTCTTGCCGACGAGCAGGCGGGCAGGGCGGGTGTTGCCCTCCGCAAGGGCGTCGAGAGCGAACGCTTTTTTTATCTCCGCCGTCGGCTCGTCAAAGCCGAGGGAGGCGTTCATCGGGCAGACCTGCTGGCAGATCTCGCACCCGAGATGCGTTTTTTGTATGCCGT
The DNA here is from genome assembly GCA_947304365.1 of uncultured Clostridia bacterium. Taxonomy (GTDB): domain Bacteria; phylum Bacillota; class Clostridia; order Christensenellales; family CAG-138; genus UBA3857. Next base: position 2,668 of record CAMZAY010000147.1, read on the forward strand.
AGACCCATTCGGGGTAATCGGCGCCGTCCATATAATGCCGCATGCACCTGGTCACGTCATAGCCCGCGGCGGTTATCGCGTGCGCGGGGCAGGCTTTTTCGCAGGCGCGGCAGGTATCGCAGAAGTTCTTTTCCGAAAGGGAGTATTCCTCGGGAGCGAACGGCTCGCCCAAAAGAAGGGATTGGAACGCGATCCGCGTGCCGTAGGGCGGCACGGCTATGAGCGAGCTTTTCAAGGGGATCCCGACGCCGTACTTTACCGCAAGCTGCTTTATGGGCACCTCCCGCCGGAGAACCGGCACGCCCTCCGCCTCGAGCTTTTTGGCAAGGGCGACGCTCGCGTGGTACGAAAGATTGCTGTTGATATAATAGGGAGGTATGCGCTCCTCCTTCGGGTAGGGCTTATACGCCCACACCAAAAGCGCCGCCGCCTTGACCCATGGGATATCGGCGGTGTTCCAAACTATATGCGGTTCGTCGTCATGCGCGGGAAGCTCCGGCGGGGGAAGCAGGAATACCTCCTTAAAGCCGAGCGACCGAGCAAGGCGTTTGAGCTCAGAATTATCCATATGATGATTATACCACGCGGGCGAAAATCCGCAAGCGGCAAGATCGGTTGACTGAAGGGCGCATGCATATTATAATAAAAATGGTGCGCGGCACATAAAGCACATTATCGAGAAACGGGCGCGCACCGGGAAAGGCGCAACATGAAAAAATGGCTATTAACCTTTCTGATCGCTTTTCTGACGCTTGAAGCATCAGGCTGTATAAGCGGAGCGCGGGATACTGCGAAAGAGGACCGCCCTTCGAGAAACCAACGAGAGACGCAGAACATGGATGTCTTTGAGGAAAACAGGTATTTCAACAGCCCACTTGCCGTGATGATAGATGACGTCCTCTATTTTACAGAGGAAACGCCTGCCGGAAAGGTACAGCTGACATATTTCTATGATACAAAGACAGGTCTTGTCATGCCTCTTTGTGGCAGACCGGAATGCTCCCATAAAACGGCGGACTGTGCCGCGTTTTATGCATCTACGTTCGGCGATCTGAATTACGCGTTCTATAATGGCGAGCTGTATTGGATCGGCGATATGAAATATAATAAGAATACCGGAGAAAGGCTTTTGAACGTCTATGCCTGCGGTCCCGACGGCATGAACAGGCGCGTGGCGGCGAAGCTCGACTGGGAATATGACGCGTTGGCTTCCGGCTTTTTCGGGATATATGACGGCAGGATCTATCGCGGAGG
>CAMZAY010000148.1 GCA_947304365.1 uncultured Clostridia bacterium
ATCACCCCACTTGTTAGCATTATACCACATGTCTAACAAATGGGGTGCAGTTCAACACTCCGGGGGCTTTTCATTTTGTAATTTTTAACCGAATGTGCCGTTCGCGCTTTTGTGAGTTGCATTTTTCATCATTGTGTTATATAATAAGCTGATATGAAATCGCCTGATGATAAAGGGGAGAAAAAGGCCTTTTTCAACTCCCTGCATATGTTGAGAGAGAAAAAGAAGGACGGCAGTCTGCACGAAATAATCGACGACTGGCGTTGGATCTTCACGTACACGAAGCGCCATAAGCTCGCGGTCGTGTTCTATATCATACTCGGCATACTATCCACAACGCTCACGCTCGTTGCAAGCGTCGCGGGCAAATACTCCATCGACATCATCACCGGGCATATGACGTCGAAGCTCGGTCTGCTCATCGCCATAATGGTAGGAAGCGCCGTATTGAGCCTTGTGTTCTCAAGCCTCATAAACCGCCTCTCGACAAAGATCGATATCAACATCAACAACGATATCCAGGCGGATATCTTCGACCAGATAATCGACGTCGACTGGAAATCCATTAGCAATTATTCGAGCGGCGACCTTATCAACCGCTTTAACAGCGACGTAAGCACGGTCAGCAAAAACGCCATAAGCTGGCTGCCTTCCATAATAATCGCGGTCTATAATTTCATCGCGACCTTCGTGCTCATCTGGCATTACAACAAGGTGATGGCCATACTCGCATTTGCGAGCGCGCCGATAATGCTCCTCATGAGCAAGTACTTCATCAGAAAACAGCGCGAGTATGCCCGCAAGGTCAAGAAGACCGGAAGCGAAATGATGGGCTTCGAGGTGGAGACCTTCTACAATTTCGACACCATCAAGTCGTTCGGCATCATGGAGACCTATGGCAGGAAGCTCCGCGAGTGGCAGCAGAAGTTCAAAAGCATCAGCCTTGAGTACAATCTCTTCGTTATAAAGACCAATGTTTTCATGTCGGTGCTCGGGCTTATCGTGCAGTACGCCGCGTTCGGTTACTGCCTGTTCCTCCTGTGGACGGGGCAGATACTCTTCGGGACCATGACCCTCTTCTTGGAGCAGAGGGCAAGGCTCTCCGCGGCGTTCAACAGCGTCGTCGGCATAGTGCCGTCGTTCCTCACCAGCTCCGTTTCCGCGCACCGCATACGCGAGCTTATCGAGCTCCCGCGGGAAAGACATATTCCGGAGAGCTCCCAGCTAAAAGAGCTTGCGGCGGAGGGCTTCGAGGTCAGGATGGACGGCGTCAGCTTCGCATATATCGAGGATAAAAAGGTCATCGTCGATTCCGGCTTCAAGGCCGAGCCCGGAGAGATAGTCGCTTTGATCGGCCCCTCCGGCGGCGGCAAGACGACCATGATACGTCTCATGCTCGGGCTCATCAGCCCGGACGAGGGCGTGGCGTTCCTGCGGGCTTCCGACGGGACCCGCGTCGAGATGAACGCCGACGCGCGCTATATGTTCTCCTACGTGCCGCAGGGCAATACGATACTCTCCGGCACCGTCGCGGAGAATATGCGCCTCGTAAAGGAAGACGCCACCGATGCGGAGATCGAGAACGCGCTCAAGGTCGCCTGCGCGTGGGATTTCATCGAGAAACTGCCCGACGGCATAAACAGCAAGGTGGGCGAACGCGGCAGGGGCTTCTCCGAGGGACAGGCCCAGCGCCTCGCCATTGCAAGGGCGGTCCTGCGCGACGCACCGATACTGTTGCTTGACGAAGCGACATCCGCGCTCGACGTAGAGACCGAGCGCAAGGTGCTGAGGAATTTAGTCAGGGAGCGCCCGAACAAGACCTGTATCGTCACCACCCATCGACCGACGGTATTGAACCTCTGCAAGCGCGTTTACCGCGTCGTTGACACAAAGGTGACGGAGATCGATGAAGAGGAATCCGGCAAGGCGGTCATCGACTTCTGATCGGGGGAAACATGATAGACATCCATTCGCACATACTGCCCGGGGTCGACGACGGGGCAGACAGCACGGAGGAAGCCCTCGCGATGCTCGGCATTGCGGCTTCATGCGGTGTATCCACCATAGTCGCCACGCCGCATTTCGATCCCGGCTCGGGCTATGATAACGTCGTTTCCTCCTCGCTCGAGGATCGCTTCCGCCGCCTTGAGTACTCCGCCGGCGCGGAGGGGATACCCGTCAAGCTCGTAAAGGGCATGGAGATCTTCGCGGGGGAGGACGTCCCCTATATGCTCGGCGACGGGCGGCTTTGGACGCTCGGCGGGACTAAATACTTCCTGACGGAGTTCAGCTTTACAGAGGACCCCGATTACTGCCGGGAGTATCTCAAAAGATGCCGGCGGCACGGGTTTAAGCCGGTGATCGCGCATCCCGAAAGGTACGTGTTCATACAGCGCGATCCGCAGATCGCCTACGAATGGTGCAGGGAAGGCTACGGCCTTCAGATAAACCGCGGGAGCCTTCTGGGACGCTTCGGCGAAGAAGCGGAGACGACTTCCGAAAGACTTGTCCGGCACGGACTCGTCGCCTGTATCGCGAGCGACGCTCACGGAGCGGATCGCCGCAGCACATACTTAAAAGACGTAAAGGAGTTTCTCGATTCCGAAATGGGCGAAGAGTACTCCGATCTGCTCCTTAACAGAAACCCCGCAAGGATACTCGCGGGCAAGGACCTTCTGGGCTTCGAGCCCTATCCGTTTATATGATCACCCCATCGGGGCGGAGGTTTTTCCTATGATGAGAAAACTGAGGATCGCAATACTGGTGTTCTTTGTCGTTACCGCGGCTGTGTTTGCCTACGTCACCATCCAGCGCAGGCTCTCCGTCGACTATAACGCGCCTTCCATCACAGCGGAGGACGACGTGATAATGGTCAGCATAGCCGCCACGGACGAGGACCTCTTAAGAGGCATGAAGGCGTATGACAAGATCGACGGCGACGTCACGAATACGCTCTTCGTCGTGTCCAAATCCAAGTTCGTAGCCAAGAATACCCAGCAGGTGCGCTACGCGGCGTTCGACAGCAATAAGAACGTCGGCACCTTCACCAGGGAGGTAGTGTACATAGACTACGTTTCGCCCAGGTTCCATCTTTACGCCCCGCTCCGCTATGCTACCGGTACGACGGGTATTGATTATCTTGAGCAATTCGCGGCCGAGGACTGCCTTGACGGCAACATAACAAACCAGATCAAGATAACGTTCGGCAAGGTCACCGCCGCGGGCATATCCTCTACCACACAGCAGATAAACCTGCAGGTCACCAACAGCGGCGGCGACTCCTCTGTGCTCGAGCTCACCGTCAGCATGGAGGATTACCTCATGTTCAGCCAGCTCGCTCCCGCGCTGAGGGAATACATCGCCTACGTGCCCAAGGGCGGCGTAATAGATCTCGAGTCGTATATCGTCGGCGTCTGGTCGGCTGGCAGCAACAGGAGCTTTTCGGACGCAAAGCTTTCCGCCGATAATATCACGATAAACAGGAACGGTCTCAACTGCTCCGTACCAGGAAGATACGACGTTATCTATCAGCTCAAGAACAACCTGGGAGAGGATCTCGGCACCGCGACCCTCATAGTGATAGTGGAGGATTGAGTATGGAGAGTAAGACAAAATACAATTCAATACTTGATTCCATCAATTTCTACAGCATACTGCGTGACGTTGTGCGTAGCCTTTGGGCGATAGCGCTCGGCGCGATAGCCGTGGGAATGATAGCCAACCTGATCGCGCACAACAGGATGGAAAGCACTTATTCCACGAAGGCTACCTTCGTCATTACATCAAGGACTTCCGGCAATTACGCCTACAACAATCTAAACGCCGCAGCTACGATGGCTGAGAGCAGCACCAACGTGTTGAACAGCTCGCTTTTGAGGAGAAAGGTCTGCGAGGAT
>CAMZAY010000149.1 GCA_947304365.1 uncultured Clostridia bacterium
TTAAGATACGCGCTGTGGGCGCTGGTGCTTATAAGGCTGCTCGTGCCGGGCACGATCTTCCGCAGCCCGGTAAGCATCGGATCGGCGGTAATGAAGACAGAAACGGCGCAGGATCTTGAGGCGGTAATGGATTTTTCATCCATACGCGGCAGCGGCGAGGAAGCCGTAGCCGTCCCGCGCGATACGAGGCTCCGAACGGTCACGAGCTTAAGGGACGTTGAGCCGGCGCGCGTCGAGACCTACCGAAAGACCATCCGCGCAAGGGACGTGCTCAATACGGTTTGGATCGCGGGTATGGCGCTGACGGCGGCGTATCTCGTTTTTGTCAATCTTCGCTTTTACATAAAGCTTCGGAAAAGAAGGAAGCTCGTCTCCGCCGACGCTCCCTGCAGGGTGTATTCGGCAGAGGCGCTCGAATCCTCCTGCCTGTTTTTGGGCGCGATATACGTCTCTGTGGATACGGTGTCCGATCCGGACAAGCTGAACTGCGTGCTTATGCACGAGCTTGCGCACCGCCGCCACTTCGACGGGCTTTTCACGGTATTAAGATGCGCCGCGCTTGTGCTCCATTGGTACAATCCCCTCGTATGGCTCGCGGCATATGCCTCGCGGCAGGACAGCGAGCTGTTTGCCGACGCGGGCGCGGTCAAGGCGCTTGGCGAGGAAAACCGCGAAAGCTACGGCAGGACGCTCATAGCGCTTTCGGCGGGACGGCCCGCCAAGGCGAGCATATTCAGCACGGCGACGCCGATGACCAACGGCGGGCGAGCTCTTAAAGAGCGGGTAAAGCACGTCGCTTCTCGGCGCCGCACGGGCGTTATAGTTGCGGCGGCAGTGCTCCTGGCAGCGCTGACGGCGGTCGGCTGCACGTTCCTGGGAGCCAAAAACTCCAAAAAGCAGACCGACGATCCGTACCGTTACAGCGTTACGGTATTGCTCGACGAAGAGGAAAGCTTAAAATTCAGAGACTACGGCGCTGCGGACTTCCCCGGGATCGACTGCGAGGAAGTCGAGAACGTATCCGCCGCGCTTGAAAAAACCATAAAGGAGCTCGTCGAAAATGGCGAATATCATCCCGAGGACGAAAAATACAACAAATGCCTGCGCATAAAGCTCAGGGATCCGAGCGAGGAGAACGCTGTAAAGGCCGCCGAAAAGATTCGCGCAATGGAGCATATCGCTTCCGCAGAGCCGTTTCTTGAGCCCTATTCCGTAAAGATCGGCGGCTGCCGCTGTCGGATCGAAGCCTCCATGCTGAACGCGGAGAGCCGGATCGAGGTCGCCGACAGGGTGTTCCTATATCCCACCAGTTTTCGCATAACGGCCGAAAACGAAGCGGACGGCAAGACCTACGAGCTTCAGGAGGCTTACGAAAAGGGACTGATCACATACGACGGGCTTTCCGAGCTTTACCGTATACACGTGGGCTACATGATCCGAAAGTTCGGTTATACCGAGGAATCCTATCTGGAGGAGGTCCGGGAGCTGTATCCGACGGCGGCGCCGGAAACTCAGGCGCCCGTGATCGGTAATTACAACGAACACGATGTGGAGAAGCTCCGGGCGTTCCTCGAAACGGAAGCGGACGGGATAAGGAACGGCGAAAGACTCAACGCGGGTTATTCCTTTTTTGATCCGAGAACATGGACTTATAAGCGTTGGGATCAAACCGTCGAGCTCGCGAAATGGGACGACGACGGATATCTTGTCGAAATAACTGCGCTCGTAGAAGGGTATGGTCTCACGGGGGATCTCGATCTTTCCGGCTGTGAGAGGCTCGATAAGATCACGTTCTCCTCCGAAAGCATAGCTGCGCTCGATCTCACCGGCTGCCCGCTTATGAAAGGAGTGTATATACAGAACAGCGCGCTCCTTAAGCTCCTTCCCGACCCGCTTGTGACGCCGCGGCTCAGCATATCGAACGCGGGGCTGCAGTACATCCATTGGGTCGCCGTGCCGGACGAGGAAATGAATAAAAACATGTATGACTTCGACCTCACGCTTATTGCAAAATACGGCGGCTCCGTGGGGGTGTGGACTTCCGAAAACCTCGATTGTCTTGACGTAACGGTCGATGGATACCCCGCAAAAGGCTGGCACTTTGAAAACTGGTACGGTCCCGACGGCATGAAGCTTGAGAATACCGAGCCGTTCGGGTTCGATTGGTTCCATGTGCCGGAGGGCGAGGAAAAGCCCATCACGGGCAAATACTCGTTCACGGCGCATTTCGCGGAAGGCGAACAGAGATTCGCGTACAGGTCGGGTCATGCGGCTTATACGGAGGCGGTCACGCGGCTCATGAACGGCGGCGGCGCGGACGATTCCCTTTGGAGGATCCACAGCTGCGACGTCTATTTCCGGCTTGACGAGGACGCGTTCCGCGCTTACAGCACGGTCGAGTATTACCGCGTGTCGACCGCAGGCGATTATGTATTCGAATATCTCGACCCCATCGCAGAATACCCGCGCGAGGTGGGCGAGGCGGCGCTGAAACGGCTTTATCTCGAACTGCCGGCGGAGAACGGCTGGGATGGGTGGAGCCTCGGAACGACTGCGGAGGGCTTCGCGGGAGAGGACTGGTTCATGCTCAAGACCGTGGACGATACGATGCAGGACATACAGTTTGCCTGCATTTACAGGAAGGACGGCGGCGAATGGCATGAGTTCGGCACTAATAAACTGCCGCTTAATCAGCCGGTATTCAGCGCGTACGTGATGAACGACAAGGTCGGCTTCGTGGGATATTCCGGCAAGAACCTCGACGAGCCCGATGGGACCTACCGCAAGGTGTATTTCTACCGCACGGACGACGGCGGCAAAACGTGGCAGGATATGGGCCTCGAGCTCCCGGCGGAGTATGGCTGGCCCTATCCCGGCAGCGTGCTTTCGCCCGTATTCGAGGGCGATCACGGCGCAATGACGGTCGACGCCACGAGGATCGACCTGTCCGAGTACACGCCGAGCGAGGAGCTTGAGCTGAAGCTCTGGTACGAGACCTTCGACGGCGGCAGGACGTGGATACTGCGCGACGAGAAAAAGAACTGACGAAGACAGCTGCTTGCGGGATTTGCCGAAAGGCGTTCTGCATGCATTGAATGCAAAAAGAGGCTTCCATAAGGGCGAATGCGCCCAAAGGAAGCCTCTTTTTGTTAAGCGTTCTAATTGATCCCCATCGACATGCGAAGTATCACGAGCGCGTCCGCGGCGGAGATATCGCCGTCGTTATCCATATCGCCGATCTCTATCTGAAGCGGGGTAAGGTCGATCATCTCCATCGAATAGCGCAGGGCGAGCAGCGCGTCGGTCGCCTCCACAACGCCGTTCATATCGACGTCGCCGGGGAGGAAAGAGGGATCCCCGCCGTTAAGTGTGACGCCGAAGTACTTAAGGCCGCTCGCGGCGCCGGACGGGGGAACGTACACGCCGCCCACGGGCTTAACGCAGATCGCGCCGCCGCCCGCAATGGAGCAGGTGTTGCCGGTGAACACGACGGGCGTAAGCAGGCTGTACGGGTTCTGCACGTTGTAATACTGCGAGGGATCGTAGCCGGGCTGCGTCACAAAGCCGTAAATTCCGCCGAGTACGTTCGGCGCGGTGTTGGCGGTAAGCGCCACGCGGAAATTGCCGACGAACTCGGAAGCGGACTGCCCCGTTACGCTCTGGAACGCGGAGGGGAAGCTCGAGCCCGAGGCGATCTTGGTCAAAAGCTGACGGAAGGTCGTGTTCCCGTACTGCGTGTAAATGTACTGTGCAAACAGCGAGACCTGCGCGTACAGCGCAAGCAGGTCGTTCATCGCAAGGGAGTTCGACCAGTTATACATGGAGTAGCCCTTATGCAGGTTCCAGGAGGAAACGTAGGGATGCTCGGCAGGCGGA
>CAMZAY010000150.1 GCA_947304365.1 uncultured Clostridia bacterium
TGCCGTTGCGGGTCTGGAGCATGAAGAGCTTGCCGCGCTCGATGGTGAACTCCATGTCCTGCATGTCGCGGTAATGATTCTCAAGGGTGTTGGCGACCTCAACGAACTGATTGTAAACAGCCTCGTTGATGTTCTTAAGAGAGTCGATGGTCTCGGGGGTGCGGATGCCGGCGACGACGTCCTCGCCCTGGGCGTTCATAAGGAACTCGCCGAAGAGCTTCTTTTCGCCGGTGGCGGGGTTACGGGTGAACGCAACGCCGGTACCGGAATCGTCGCCCATGTTGCCGAATACCATGCTCTGCACGTTGACGGCGGTGCCCCAGCTGGCGGGGATGTCGTTCATGCGGCGGTAAACGATGGCGCGGGGGTTGTCCCAGCTGCGGAATACGGCCTTGACCGCCTCAAGCAGCTGCTCCATGGGATCCTGGGGGAAATCCTGACCGAGTTCGGCCTTATAAAGGGCCTTATACTCGTTGATGAGCTCCTTCAAGTTCTCAGCGGTGAGATCCTTATCGAGCTCTACGTTATTCTGATGCTTCTTATTCTCAAGGAGCTTGGAGAACTTCTCCTTATCGATCTCCTTAACAACGTCGCTGAACATCTGGATGAAGCGGCGATAGCTGTCATAAGCGAAGCGGGGATTATTGGTGAGCCTTGCGAGCGCCTCGACCGTCTCGTCATTAAGGCCGAGGTTGAGGATGGTATCCATCATGCCGGGCATACTTGCGCGCGCGCCGGAACGAACGGATACGAGGAAAGGATTCTCGGTGGAGCCGAATTTCTTGCCGGCCTTCTCTTCCGTAATGGCGAGGGCTTCCTTGATCTGCTCGACGATCTCGTCATTGATCATTTTGCCGTCTTCATAATAACGGGTGCAGGCTTCGGTGCTTACCGTGAAACCGTAAGGTACGGGCAGACCCAGAGAGGTCATCTCGGCAAGGTTGGCGCCTTTGCCGCCGAGAAGATTGCGCATGCCCGCATTACCTTCGTTGAAAAGGTAAACGTACTTCTTAGACATAAGTTTTCCTCCAAATATATTTCAATTTTTTTACAAACCAATGGAATTCTCCGTAGGTGGAACGCTTTATTATAATATAACGTAACTTTTATTTCAAGAGGAGACAACCTATATATTATAATTATTTTTCAAAATAATACCTTCCCCGCCGTCATTTCAGCCATATTTCGTAAAGTTTCAGCAAAATATATCATTTCGTTTTGCAGGAGAATAGAATATGGGGTAGAATATGAATAGCAAACAAAGGACTGGAGTTTTTTTGAATTGGCGTTTCCCGAGGCATGGCTTAATGAATTGATGAGCAAGAACGATATCGCGTCCGTTATCGCAGAATATGTTCAGCTCACCCCGAAGGGCGGAAGGCTTTGGGGGCATTGCCCGTTCCACGTGGATAAAACTCCGTCTTTTTCTGTTTCGCCCGATAAGCAGTTGTTCCACTGCTTCTCCTGCAAGGCGGGCGGAAGCGTTATCCAGTTCGTAATGCAGGCCGAGAACCTTTCTTATATCGACGCCGTTCGTCAGCTTGCGCAGCGCGCGGGCATGGATATGCCGAATGAGATCGACGATAAACGGCTTCTCGATCAAAAAAGGAAAAGGGAGCGCATTTACGAGGCTAATCGCGAAGCCGCGCTCTTCTATCATAACGCGCTCCTCTCCCCCATGGGCGAGGAAGCGAGAAAGTACCTTGAAAGGCGCGGCGTCAACGCTTCTACCGCAAAACGGTTCGGCTTGGGCTTTTCTCCGGAAGGGTACGACGTGCTTTTTGAATACTTGACCGGCAAAGGCTTCTCAAGGGAGATACTTATCGAGGCCGGCCTTGCGGTCCCCGGAAGGAAGGATCCTTCAAAATCGTTCGACTTCTTCCGCGGCAGGCTCATGTTCCCCGTTATTTCCGCAGCGGGAAAGGTCATCGCATTCGGCGGAAGGACGATGGGAAACGACGAACCGAAGTACATCAACACCGGCGACACGCCCGTTTACAATAAGCGTGAAAACATTTACGCCGTCAATCTTCTGAAAGGCAAAAAGCTCGACGATATAATCATGGTCGAGGGCTATATGGACGTTATCAGCCTGCACCAGGCGGGCATCGACAACGCCGTTGCTTCGCTCGGAACCGCGCTCACGATACAGCAGGCAAGGCTTTTGAAGCGTTACGCTCCCAAGGTATTCTATGCCTACGACGGCGACGAAGCCGGTCAAAAAGCGATGATACGCGGTATCGACATACTCCGTACTTCGGAGATCGAACCCAGGGTCATCGTTATCCCCGGCGGCATGGATCCCGACGAGTACATAAGGGCCAACGGGCCGGACAGCTTCCTTTCGCTTAAGGACGCCTCCATCACGGGAATAAGGTTCAAGCTAGAGAGGATCGCGCGCATCCACGGGACAGACACTCCCGACGGGCGGGAGAAATTCGCCCGCGAGGCCTGTTCGCTGCTCGCGTCGCTCGATCCCGTCGAAAGGGACCGATACATTCCCTTCGTAGCCGAAAAGAGCGGCGTTTCTTCCGATACGGTCAAGGAGCAGTGCGGGATCGCCGTAAAGAGCCCCGCAAACGAACAGTCCTCCGTAAAGTATAATTACAAAAGACCCAGGACCGAATCGGAGGCCGTAAAGAACGAGCAAAAGCTTTTGGGATGCATGATGTCCTCCCGCGAGGCAGGCGTCGAGATCGGCAAAAACCGTGACTTTTCGCTGTCGCTTTTCACGGTCGATCCACTCAGGGCTTTCGCCGCAAGACTGCTTGCCGCATACAGGACGGGCGGCAAGCCCGATATCTCGCTCATGATAGCAGAGCTCGAGCCCGAGGACGCGGAGGTCGTATCCGGCGCTTTCGCCGTTTCGGAGGATATCCCCTCCCCCGCCGCCTACGCTTCGGATCTAATGAAAAACATGGCGCTTTCCTCATTAAAGGACAAGCTGACCGAATTATCAAAGCGCGCCAAGGAAAACATATCACCTGAGGAAAAGGCCGAAATACTTAAAGAATACGCCGCCAAATACGCCGAATACCGGACTCGCTCCGGGTCGGACAGATAAAACCGTTTAATAACCAAGGAGGTTCAAATACAATGGGAGAAGAAAAGAAAGATCATCTCAAGCTTGTTGACGAGCTCATTGAGCGCAACAAGGACAAGGGCGTCATGACGTACAAGGACGTTATGGATACCTTTGAGAACGTTGATCTCACTTCCGAAAAGATCGAATCGATCTATGACCGTTTCGAAGCCGCCAACATCGACGTTGTCGAGGACATCGATATCAACGAGGGGCTTGATATCGACATTCCCGATGCGGAGCTCGATCAGGGCCAGCCTTCTGCCGACAGCACGGGAGATGCGATCGCGATAGACGATCCCGTCAGGATGTATCTTAAAGAGATCGGCCGCGTACCGCTCCTTACCGGAAACGAGGAGATCGAGATCGCCACCCGCATGGCAAACGGGAAACCCGCGGAGCTTGCGATAATCAATTTCGCCAAAGCGCAGACCGGCGAGGATTATGAGGATTTCAAAAACGCCATTATCGACCTTGCCGAAAAAAAGACCGGCGAGGCATTCAAGGATAAGGATTATACTTATGCGGTCGAAGCCCTTGCCGAGACCGACGCCGCCATCGATCCCACAACGTTGGAGCTTGCCGAGGACGGCCAGTTCGCAAAGAGTCAGCTTGCGGAAGCGAACCTCCGTCTCGTCGTCAGCGTTGCGAAGCGCTACGTCGGCAGGGGCATGCTCTTCCTCGATCTGATCCAGGAGGGCAACCTCGGGCTTATAAAGGCGGTCGAAAAATTCGATTAC
>CAMZAY010000151.1 GCA_947304365.1 uncultured Clostridia bacterium
AGTGGCTCCGTGACCGCGTTCTCCAGCTCAGGACGAGCGAGGATTACAACCCCATCTTCCACATCGACGTGTACGGTACCATCGGCGCCGCCTTCGGCAACGACAACTATAAGGCGATGGCGGATTACCTCAAGACCCTTGAGGAGGCGGCTAAGCCCTTCCATCTGCGCATCGAAGGCCCCATGGACGTTGAGGACCGCGAAAAGCAGATGCTCGCTTTGAAGGCGATCACCAAGGAGCTTGACGACCGCGGCATCAACGTTGAGATAGTCGCCGACGAGTGGTGCAACACCCTTGAGGATATCAAGTACTTTGCCGACAACAAGGCGGGCCACATGGTCCAGATAAAGACCCCCGATCTCGGCGGCATCAACAACACCATAGAGGCCGTCCTCTACTGCAAGGAGCGCGGCATAGGCGCTTACCAGGGCGGCACCTGCAACGAGACCGACCGTTCCGCGCAGGTCTGCGTACAGTGCGCTATGGCGACCCGTCCCGACCAGATCCTCGCAAAGCCCGGCATGGGCGTCGACGAGGGCTACATGATCGTTTATAACGAGATGCAGCGTATCCTGGCTTACGCCGCCGCAAAGGCGAATATGTGAATGTAACCGGCAAAGGAAAGGGCTAGCCCCTTTCCTTTGACATTAAGGACGCGACGATCTATTACGTCGGCCCCATCTCGGCAAAGCCCGGCAATGAAAAACCGGCGCGAAAGGGTGCATCCGCATAAGGAGGATCGGGTTTTCTGCCGAGAAAACGAATAGGACAATGAAAAAACCGGGGATGGAGATCCATCCTCGGTTCTTTGTTTTGTTTGTCGGCTGAAAACCGCGAAGCGTCTCAAAATGATACCTTTTGAGGCTGTTTATCATTGTGCGGATGCGCCCAAACCCGTGCCGGTTTAATTCTTAATATCAGTCCTTTATGCTCTCAAGGTACGCATTCCTGCCGTTCGCATAAAGGTTGTTGCCCTCCGCGTCGATGACCGCGACAACGGGGAGATCCTCTACCTCAAGCCTTCTTACCGCCTCCGCGCCGAGATCCTCGTAGCAGACTATCTCGGCCTTTTTGATGCAGCTGGAGAGCAGCGCGCCCGCGCCGCCGATCGCGGCGAAATACACCGCGCCGTACTCCTTCATGGCGGCGACGACCTCATCGGAGCGCTTGCCCTTGCCGATCATGCCCGTCTCGCCCTCCCTGATAAGGGTGGGGGAGTACGCGTCCATGCGGTAGCTCGTGGTGGGACCGGCGGAGCCGATCACCTTGCCGGGCTTTGCCGGGGTTGGGCCGACGTAATAGATCGTCGCGTCCTTGACGTCAAAGGGAAGGGGCTCGCCCTTCTCGACAAGCTCCACAAGGCGCTTGTGCGCGGCGTCCCTTGCGGTGTAGATCACGCCGGAAAGAAGGCACGCCTCGCCCGCTTTTATTGTCCTCGCCGTATCGCGGGTGATGGGAAGCTGAATTCGTTTTTCCATGATGTACCCCCTTACAGAATGACGGTCTTATGCCTCGTCACGTGGCAGTTTATGTTCACGGCGACGGGCAGCCCCGCGATATGCGTGGGCATCCATTCGATATTTACCGCAAGCGCGGTGGTCCTTCCGCCGAAGCCCTGCGGCCCGACGCCCAGCGAATTGATCTTTTCAAGGAGCTCTTTCTCCAAATCGGAGTAAAATTCATCGCTGTTTCTCTCATCCGTGGAACGCATCAGCGCCTTCTTCGCAAGATACGCCGCCTTGTCGAAAGTGCCGCCGATGCCCACGCCCACGACGATGGGCGGGCAGGGGTTGGGACCGGCTTCCTCAACGGTCTTTAATATGAACGCTTTAACGCCCTCGATTCCGTCGGAGGGCTTGAGCATTGCAAGGCGGCTCATGTTCTCGCTGCCGAAGCCCTTCGGCGCAACGGTGAGTTCCACCTTATCGCCGGGGACTATCTCGGTATAGAGCATTGCCGGGGTATTGTCGCCCGTGTTGACGCGGCGCAGGGGATCCTTCACGACGGACTTCCTCAAATACCCCTCGCCGTACCCGCGGCGCACGCCCTCGTTGACGGCGGCGGCAAGATCGCCCGTGATATGCACGTCCTGCCCGATTTTAAGGAAGACGCAGCATACGCCCGTATCCTGGCAGATGGGCACGCAGTCCCTTTCGGCAATGCCGTAATTCTCGATTATCTTGTCCAATATCCCTTCCGCGGTGGGCCAGGGCTCTTTCGCGCGCGCTTCCTCGATGCGCTTCTTGATGTCGCAGGGGAGGATGCAGTTTGCCTCTATCGCAAGCTTTGCTACGTTATCGCGTATTAAGTCGGCGTTTATCTCTCTCATTTGGCGACCTCCCTGATATGATCTATCACGTTCCCGTCGCGGTAAACGATGTCCGCAACGACCCTCTCGCCTAAGCGGGGCTTCTCGGGCACGCCGCTGATCCTCTCGGCAAGCTCCTTGAGCTCGCGGATATCCATCACGTTGATGCCCGCATCCTTGAGCCTTAAGCGCAGTTCCTCATCCTTGGGATTGACCGCGACGCCCTTCTGAGTAACGATCAGGTCGATCGAAGACCCGGGGGTGGAGACGCAGGTCACTCTGTCGGTAACGATGGGCAGCCTCGCCCTCGAAAGCGGCGCGATGACCATGGCGAGCTTCGCGCCCGCGGCGGTGTCGCTGTGCCCGCCGGAGCCGCCCATTATGCGCCCGTTGGAGTCGGTGTGCACGTTCACGTTGAAGTCCACGTCGATCTCCGTCGCGCCGAGGATAACCACGTCAAGGTTGTCGACAACGGCGCTCTTCGCCCCGGGGGAGGCGTACTGATCGGCGGAAATCTCCGCGTGACGGGGGTTCGACCTTATCGACTCGACCGCCTTCAGATCGAAGCACTGCACGTCCATAAGGGACTCGAAGCAGCCCTCGTTAAGCATATCCACAAGGTACCCGGTTATTCCGCCGAGGCCGAAGCTGCCGCGGATACCCTCCTTGACCATAACGTCCTTCAGGAATTTCGCCGCCGCAAGCGAAGCGCCGCCCGCGCCGGTCTGGAAGCTGAAGCCTTCCTTCAGAAGCCCGCTCGCCCTGATAACGTCGACGGCAGTCTGCGCCATCGAAAGACCAACGGGGTCGCGCGTGAGCTTGGTCGTGCCGGAAACTATGCCGGCGGGATCGCCGATGGAATCCACCTTCACCACCGCGTCGACGTCCGTTTCGGGTATGGACCAGCCGGTCAGCGGGTAGGGGTGAAGCTCATCGGTGATGACAACGGTGTATTTCGCGTTCTTCGCGTCGGGCATGGCGTAGCCCAGCGAGCCGCAGGCGGATCTGCCGAATTTACCCGTGCAGTTGCCCATATCGTCGGAGGCGGGCGCCGCAATGAACGCGACGTCGATGGGCGTGACGCCCCTGATTATATCGTAGGGTCTGCCGCCGTGCGTGCGGAATTTGACGGGGCAAGCCATATTCCCCTCCGAGATAAAGCCGCCGAGCGCCGCGGACATGTAGTCGGTCAGTATCTCCTTCACGACGCCGTTTTTGATATGCTCCGCAAGGGGCTTATGCACGTCGAAAAGGGAGCTTGCGTTAACGGTCAGGTCCCTTATGCCAAGGGATGCTATCGCGTCCATGACCATGTTGAGCACGTGGTCGCCGTTCCTTAAATGATGGTGGAACGAGATGGTCATCCCGCTCTTCAAGCCGGAATCGACTATCGCTTTTTCAATGGAGCCTGCGAGCTTATTCATCTATATCACCTGCCAGTCCCAATGCCTTTGCCGCCTCGAGAGTCTGCCTTGCGCGCTCCACGATGGG
>CAMZAY010000152.1 GCA_947304365.1 uncultured Clostridia bacterium
CGGCAAAACGGGCGGGGATCGCATTATTGGGATAATAATCTATTATCTCGCACTCCGCATGGCTTTTCCCGATATACCTTTGAAACGCCGCCGCCTGAAGCACCGCTCCGTAATTATTGGCCCTATGAAAAGTAAAAACGCCTATCCTCATGATCCTTTGACTCCGTAAATCGCTGCGTATCGGGCGGAGATGGCGTCTGAGGCAAGGTCGCTGACGTCCCAGTTTCCATGCACGCCGCGGTACAGCTTATGATCCGCCGCGATCCTTTTTGCCCAGCCTTCCGCGCCTTCTTCAAGGGGGATATAGCTTACGCCTCCCCTGTCGGCGGCTCCGGGCACCCCTTCGGAAGCATAGCAGCGAAGGCCCATTGCCTGCGCCTCCGCCAAAACTATGCCGAAACCTTCGTTTAGCGAAGGAAGCAGGAGGCACGCGGAGCTGCTCATCACGGCCGGGGAATCCGCATCGCCTTCAAGCATATCCACTCTTTCAAGCAGGCCCCTCCGCTCTGCGGCGCTTTTCACCTTCTCTTTATAATCTCCAATGGGGAACCCTATGAAAACGAGCCTTGCTTCGGGCTCAAGCTTGACAAGCTCGGCTAAGACCTTTACGGAAAACAACTGGTTCTTGGTAGGATTGAAGCTGCCTATCTGCACCATTTTGAGAGGATGCGGGCCCCTATCGTCAAAGCGTTTTCTGTCAAAGCGTTTTTCATCATAGGCGTTGGGGATGACGAGCGTGTTCTTATCCGAGCCGTAAAGGGCTTTGCAGGCTTCGGCAGAGCATCCTATGCGGACGGTCGCGTATTTGTTTATCATCCTTCGCCTATGAGAATCCATCGCGTCCGCAATTATGTTGCCGCCGAAGCCCCGGGTATGGGAATGCATTATCCTTATGGGGACCCCGGCTTTCTTCGCCGCCTTTAATACGAGCGCCCCTTCAAATGCGTTATTGCAGTGGACGGCGTCGTAAGCAGGCTGCTCGGCAAACAGCTTGAGCAGCGCTCTGTAAAGCCTCGGCCCTCTTACGTAGCGATCGAGCTTCCTCATCAGTCCGGAGCTTCCTTCGTACTTGGGAATGCGATGGATCGTTCCCCCGAAGCTTTGAAATTCCCTGTCGTAATGCCGTATCTCTTCGGTAAAAAGAAGCGCGTCGAACAAGCAGCTCCCGCTGAGGGAACGGACTATGCTCATCATTACCGCCTGCACTCCCCCGTTGCCCAAACCGTCGCAGGAAACGAGCAGGACCCTTTTCTTTTCCGAAGCTTCCATTTACTTCTCCGACTCTCCTATCTCGTTCTTCAGAACTTCTATCGAAAGCTCCCGCCAGGTCTCGCACTCTATAAGATTGCGAATGCGGAGGAGGCCCGCTTCCCCGTATTTCCGGCGCTTGGCGCGATCCCTTAAGCGGTTGCCGGAAAGGCGGTTCAGCACCTTGAATATGAAGCTTTCCCTGCCGTAAAAATCTGTGATGACGCCGTATTTCTGCTCACGCGCATATTCCTTGTAGCTTTTTTCCACAAAGCCTTCTTCCGCGATACGGCGTGAGCGCTCTTCAAAACCGCTCATTATCTTTTCGGTTTCCTCCGGAGAGGCGGCTCTTACGCCGCATCCGTTTTTTACGACCGGCTTGAAGCCGAGCTTTCCGTTATCGCTGATAGTTACGAGGAGACCGCTTTGGGCGGCTTCATCGGCGTTCCCGTCGAACAGGAAATTACCGGTGCCGTAAACTATGGCCGCACCTTCGTGGGTCTCCATACAGCCTATACAATGGCTGTGCTGACAGAGCACTATATCCGCGCCTTTTTCGGCAAACCTGCGGCATACCTTCCTGAGGCGCGGCGAAGGGTACCTGTAAAGCTCCTTTCCCCCGTGATACAGCACTATGAGCATATCGCAGAGTTTTTTCGCCTCTGCAGTCTCATCATAGACGTAAAGAGGATCGAACGGAGCGGCCCCAGGCTTGTTCTCTTCCGCGCAGGAAAACTCATGCTCGGTATAGGCGATCACGCCTATACGCCTGCCGCACGCATCCATAAAATACGGCCTTCCCGCCGAGAGGAGGTCTTCCCCTGCGCCGAAGAACGTTATGCCGTTTTCATTAAGAGCGTTCATGGTCATGCGCAGTCCGGCTTCTCCGCGATCCATGATATGGTTGTTCGCGATGGATACGGCGCCTATATGCGCGGCCTTAAAGCCGTTGACGCATTCGATGGGGGCGGATAAAGCGGGGCCGCACTTTTTGATAGGGTGAAGCTCGCCGCACAGCGGAGTTTCGAGGTTTACTATGCAGTGCTCCGCAGAGCTCAGCAAGGATACTATCTCCCCTCCGAACAGGGCCTCCGCATCCCCTTTGATAAAAAGCTCTCTGTTGCTTGCCGTGGGGCAAACGTCTCCGCCTATTATCACACTCATATCATTTTACCTTCCTTTCGGGAAGCTCGAGCCAACTTCCGAGAATACCGTCCCACTCCTCGGGTTCGAATCTGCCGAAGCCCGAATTGGGATAGAGCGTGAATTCGCTGAACAGGATCCTTCCGCCAACGTTGTAGAGATCCACGCGGACGAACGGATGCGTTCCCGCCGTTTTCTCCGCAATGGCGATCATTTCATCGAGATCTTCCGGGATAGCAAGCTCCGCATCGTAATTGGGAGGACATACCGTTTCGCCGAAGCGGAGCAGCCTGCCTTCCCTGTCATAATAATTCGCGCGATGCTCTATAAACCTGTCGAAGTCGATCTTGAATACCCTCACTCTTCCGTTGAAGCAGAAGAACTTATAATCCCTCAGCTCCTCTTCGCCGTTGGAAGATACGGAGGAATGCAGATACTCTTCGCAGATTATCCTGTGCGGAACGCGTTTATACGGCCACTCGCGGACGGTCGAATAAAAATCCTGATCCAGCGCCGCGCGCAGTTCCTTTACCGCCTTTTTGCGGTCGAGCCCTTTCTTATCACGGCATACTATAACTCCTTTGCCGGAGTTATGAGTGCATTTCAATACAAACCTTTCGGGGAGCTTATCAAAATCTATATCCTCGGCTCTTTCCCAAACGCCTATCTCAGGCACGACGTATTCCGGCCCCAGCAACTCCGAAATAAAGCCTTTTGCGGCGTGTTTATCAACGAGGGTGGTATAGACGGGATCCCTGTCATAAAGCTTGAGCCACTGGAGCTTTTCGTTAAAGGTCTTTGGATCGGAAAGATCGAGCTCGTATCCGAACAGGAGCTCAAACCTCTTCTTCAGGTATTCCTCATCCGAAAGGCCGTTGTAAAAGCCCCTGTTCATAAGGTTGATCTGCCTGTATTTTTTGTTGGTGATGAACTCGATCCCTTTTGAAACAATACTCATAGCCTATCACCTCAATATCGGGATTCTTCCGCGCCCTTCCGTCATTCTCGCTTTTTCAAGGAAGAATACCATAAAGAAGAAATACGTGGATTTCGAAAACAATGCGACGAACCCGTACTCTGTTACCACAAGGATCATCATGAGGATGAGGCAAGTAGTATAAGCTTCGTCATATGCGAATCCCCTGTGCGATAAGTAATTGTAAAACAGATCCAGATAAAACGAGTAATAAACGATCAGACCTACCAGGCCTCCGCACGCGAGCAGCTCTATATAGTTATTGTGAAGATAGGTATCGCTGCCTATTACCGGCTTAACGATAAGGTGCGAACACCCTATCCCGATACCGAGCAGCGGAGTTTTTTTGAACTGCTTTAATCCGATCTCGACCATTTGCTTTCTAAGCATAGCGCTGCGCCCGGCGTCTCCTTCGCCTGTTAACGACGCCA
>CAMZAY010000153.1 GCA_947304365.1 uncultured Clostridia bacterium
GTATATCGAAAACGCCTGCGTTTATATCGAAATGCCGCAAGGCATTATATCGTTCACCATGCTCGCTTATTAGTGCTTCCTAAATACTTGCGTGCATATCGGCGCGAAACCTCTTGACAAAATTGACTATTTGTGGTAGAATTCTAAATTCCCGGGCGGGGTTTACAGCCGTCCGGCAATCACCGTTCGTTCGTGAGGTAGAGCTTTGGATAAGGAAATCATGACTGCCGAGATCACTCCTGCGGAAGCGCTTGAGCTTTCGCTCTTTCTGCGCGGGAAGGTCGATCTTCGCCTTATCACAGAACGCACGGGCCTTTCCTCTGCCGAGGCGTATTCGAAGCTCGTCGGGCTTGTCTATTACGATCCGGAGCTCGATAAGCTCGTGCCCGCGGCGGAATACCTCTCCGGCAACGTTTTGAAAAAGCTCAACCGGGCTAAGCGCGCCAAAAAGAGCGAGGATGAATTCGGCGCGCCGGAGCGGGCGTTCACCGTCGATTACGGCGTGAACATCAAGGCGCTTGAAAAGATAATGCCCCCCTTCGTCCCCGCAGAGGATATAAAGGCGGCTATCGGCAGCCCGTGGATACCCGCCTGGGTGTACCGCGATTTCCTCATATCTCTGATCGGCATAAAGCCCGTCGGCGGCAAAAAGCCCCGCCTTATCGTCGAATACGTCAAGGCGGCGAACCACTATATCATACACGGCAAAAAGAATTACGCCCAGTTCACCCGCGCGCGCCTCACCTACGGCACGGAGCGGATGAACGCCTTTGACATAATGGAAAGGCTTTTGAACTCCGGCGAGGTAGTCGTTTACGACACCGGCTATGCACAGGGCAAGGCCATGCCCGTCCGCCGCATCAACAAGGCGGAGACGCTCCTCGCGCAGGAGCGCATGCGCATGATAGAGGAGAAATTCTCACTCTGGCTCTTCAGGGACGAGCCGCGGCGCTCAAGGCTTCTTAATCACTATAACGAGGCGTTCGGCGCGATCCGTCCCCGCATATACGACGGCAAAAACCTGATACTCCCCGGCAAGAATCCCGATATCAAGCTGCAGGATTATCAGCTTGCCGCCGTGAGCAGGATCGTCAACTCGAAGAATACGCTCCTCGCGCACCAGGTCGGCGCGGGCAAGACCTACGCCATGGCCGCCGCCGCTATGGAGCTGAGGCGCACCGGCATATCGAAGCGCAACCTCTTCGTCGTGCCGAACAACATACTCGATCAGTGGCATTCCGAGTTCATAAAGCTCTATCCCGAGGCAAAGCTTATCGTGATAGAGCCCAAGGATTTCACCCCGCAGAAGCGGCATTCGGTATTAAAACGGGTAATGGAGACCGACAGCGACGCCATCATAATGGGCTACGGCTCGTTCTCGCTGATACCCCTCTCCAAGCGCGAGCGCGAAATGGAGCTCGTCTCCCGCATGAAGGAGATATCCGTTTCCATGCAGGACGCCGTTTACAACGACGCGTACATGGTGCTTAACCGCTATTCCTCGCGGATAGAACGCCGCCTGCAGAAGCTTTGGGACAACGAAGCCCCCGCCCCGGAGGGCGAGATCTGCTTCGACGACCTCGATATCGACACCCTGTTCGTCGACGAGGCGCATAATTTCAAGAACATCAGCATCGAGACCAAGCACGGCACGCTGCCGGGTCTCAATACAAAGGGCTCCAAACGTTGTGACGACCTCATGGCGAAGGTGCGCTTCATACAGCGCAATCACGACGGGCGCGGCGTTGTGTTCGCAACCGGCACGCCCATCACCAACTCCGTTTCCGATCTTTACACGATGCTCCTCTATTTGGCGTACGAAAGGCTGGCGGAGATGAATCTCGTCGAGTTCGACAACTGGGTCAAGCTCTTCTCCGAAGTGACCGAGGAGTTTGAGGTCGAGGCAAACGGCGTCGGCTACCGCCTGAGGCGCAGGCTCTCCCGCTATCACAATCTGCCGGAGCTGTCGCTCCTGCTCTCCGAAATAGCGGATCTCCACTTCACCCGCGACGAGGAGCAAAAGCTCCCCTCGAACGTCAATTACGTCAACTGCACCGTGCCTGCGTCGAAGGCGCTGCGCGACTATATCTCGGAGCTTGCCGTAAGGGCCGAAAGGGTCAAATCCGGCCTCGTCGCCCGCACGGAGGACAATATGCTGAAGATCACCACCGACGGACGAAAGGCGGCGCTCGATATGCGGCTCGTCGATCCGTACGCGGAGGATCTTCCCACGTCCAAGGTCAACACCTGCGCCCAGAAGGTGTTCGAGATATGGAGCTCGGACAAGACCGTGACGCAGCTCGTGTTCCTCGACCAGTCCACGCCGAAGGACGATTTCAACCTCTACGACGACATGAAGGATAAGCTCGTCAAGATGGGCGTCCCGTCGAAGGAGATCGCCTTCGTGCACGACGCCGTGAACGACGCGATGCGTACCGCGCTCTTCAACAAGGTCAGGAAGGGCGACGTAAGGATACTGATCGGGTCGACTTTCAAGCTCGGCATTGGCGCCAACGTGCAGGATAAGCTGTGGGCGGTGCACCATCTCGACATACCGTGGAGGCCGTCCGACGTCACCCAGCGCGAGGGGCGTATGCTCCGCCAGGGCAACAGGAACGATTCCGTCTCCATCTACCGCTACATTACGAACGGCTCCTTCGACGCGTATTCGTGGCAGCTGCTCGAAAACAAACAGCGCTTCACCTCGCAGATCGTCAACGGCGACCACCCCTCCAGGAGCGGCGACGAGGTCGACGAGGTCGTCCTCACGTACAGCGAGGTCAAATCCCTCGCCGTCGGCAACCCGCTCATAAAGCGGCGCATAGAGCTCGAGACCGAGATACAAAGGAAGGCGACGCTCCGCTCGCGCATAGAGCGCGCGAAGGATTCCGCACGCGAACAGCTCCTTGCCATGCCCCAGCGCGAGAACGGGCTGAAGGACGCGATAGCTAAGCTTGAGAAGGATCTCGAAGCGTCCGGCGCCAGGCAGGAGGGCTATCTTATGACGCTCGGCGACGAGGAGTACACAAGGCGGCGCGACGCGGGCGAACGGCTTCTGGAGCTCGTTTCCGAAAACGCCTACTCGCATGACGCGCTGCTTCTTGGCTCGTTCCGCTCGTTCCCCGTTTACCTTGCGAACGATCCGTCCGGGCTTCACAGGGTGTTCCTCCTGAAGGGCGAAAACTCCTACCAGGTCGAGATCAGCGACAGCCCGCAGGGACAGGCGCAAAGGTTCGACAACGCCGTCAACTCGATAGCCAAAAAGCTCGAGGACGCAAAGCGCCGGCTCGAGGATCTCGCCGTCGACAAAGCCGCGCTCGAGCAGGAGATCGAAAAGCCCAATCCCTACGATAAGGAGATCCGCATGCTCAATATGGAGCTCCGCAAGGTGTCGCAGGAGCTGGGCTTGGATGAATGAAAAGCCGGTATTAATGATGTTTAAGGCTTCCCGGGAGGGAAGCCTTTTGGTTTGGTTTGCGGCGGTTTGAATGCACAGTGCACGGTGCGATGAGGGATAATTCCTAATTCCTAATTCACGATTCCCGGTCTCCTCCCCATTCCTTTCAAAATATCATTGACAATTCCCGCGCTGAATCGTATAATATAATCAGAATATTATGTATTCAACCGAAAGGAGAAATAAAAATGGGTCTTATCAAAGCAATCGGTCAGGCTATCTCTACCGCGGCGGGCGCCGTCGGCAATTCGATCTCGAACGTCGCGAGCGACAGCTGGCTTGAGTATTTCTACTGTGAGGCTCTGCCCGAGAACGTG
>CAMZAY010000154.1 GCA_947304365.1 uncultured Clostridia bacterium
GGCGCCGGACATGAAGTCCAATATCCTCGGGGCAACGTCGATATCGATGCTTTCCATATTGAGGATGATAGGCTTCCTGCTCTTGAGGTTGCCGATGATACTCATGGTATCCTCGTAGCTGACGGGGCGGTATACGATCAGCTTGCTGTGAGCTGACGATACGGGCAGGTCGACGACCTTGCCGCGGCTGCGCTCCTTACGCTTTTCCTCACGCGGAGGGATGGGCTTGAGCTCCTGCTCCTCCTCGAATTCGACGGCTTCGGACTCCTCGTCCTCCACAATGTCGAATCCCAACCAATTTCTGAGCTTTGCTGCTACTTTTGACATCTTGTTTTCCTCCAAACGTTTTTTGGCGTTGGCACTTGGAAGAAAATATTTTTCTGCCTTTCGGCTATGCGCTTACGCTCTGTATTTATATCGTAAACGCAACGATTTCGGCTGGTACCTGACCCGGTCCGCAGACCGCTTCTGTCAGGCTAATGCCCGGGCCTTCTGCCAAATATGGCGGAGCCAACCCTGACCATATTTGCCCCCTCCGCTATGGCGGAAGGGTAATCTCCGCTCATTCCCATGGAAAGAAGCTCCATGTCTGCCTTGGGGATATCCATCCCCTTTATATTTTCAAACAGCTCCTTCATCCTTGCGAAGTAGTAACCTGCGCCCCTTTCGCCCGCCGCGGGTGGGATGCACATAAGACCCTTCACATGGATACAGGGCATATCGGAGATCCGTTTCAGCAGCTCGGGAAGGTCGCCGGGAGCTATGCCCGCCTTCTGCGGTTCGTCCCCTATATTGACCTCCACAAGCGTTTCCTGCCTTATGCCGTGCTTTTCGGCTAACCTGTTTATCTCGGCAAAGGCTTCCGGCCTGTCGGCGGACTGGATCAAGTCCGCTCTGCCTATAAGGTATTTTACCTTATTTAACTGCAATTGTCCAATAAAATGTACGGTTTGGGAGTTATTTTTGAAAAATTCGTATTTTTCGGTAAGCTCCTGCGCGCGGTTCTCGCCCACTTCGGTGCATCCGGCGCCTATCGCGGCGGCGATCCTTTCCGTATCGACGAACTTCGTGACCGCGACGAGCCTTATCTCCCCGGGATCGCGCCCGGCTTTTAACGCCGCCTCACGGATATTGTCCGCAACGAAGCGGTAATTATCCGCGGTGGAAGCCGTTAACGTTTCTTTATCCAATACCTTACCCCCTCGCTAAGTATCTCGCCCTCTTCATGCGGGCGGATCAGCACCATTTTATCCTCCGCGGCAAGCACGTCCACGCGCATAGTGTAATGCGAATCGCTCATAATGAGCTCGACGTACGCCTCGCCGTTATTGAACCTTACCGCCTTGGATTTCACCTTTATGCCGCTCACGGCGGAGGTGACGTTCACCTTGACGGAACGTACGTCGATAAGCTCGCCTATTTCGGACGAGACCTCGAGCACGTTGACGACTTGCCGTGCCCGTCTATCTCAACGTCGTACGAGACGCCTTTGGCGGTCCTTGTGAGCTCTTCCGCGTCGGTTATGAACGCGACGTACCATTTATCGCGGTTGACGACGCGGCAGACGCGGGTCTTATCGTCGGTCGTCCAATGGGCGGAGCCGCTTTCGCTTATCGCCCTTTTGACGAGATCGGCGGTGATCATGTTGAGCTTTTCGGCGTTCATCGCCTGCTCATACCCGTCGAAATAATAGCTGACGAGGCCGCCCTCCCTGGCGGTGACTTCCTCCGTCCAGGTCGAAAGGAGCGCCTCCTTATCGTCGGCCTGGGCGTAGAGCGCGCGGAGCGATTCGGTCTCCTGCACCTTATCGCGAAGATAATCCATACGCTCCTTAAGGAGCTTGTCGAGCGAGCGGTAAAGCTTTAACAGGTCCTCGCCGGAGTTCTGCATGACGCAGTCCTCTATGCGGGATTTGAGCGCGAGTATCTCTTCGTTCATCTCGTCCAGGCGGTGATCCTTTGTGGAGCCGATCCGCTCGAGCTGGGCTTTGTAAACGTCCTCCCTGGCCTTTAAGAGGGACTGTGAAAGCTCGTCGCTGTAACCGAGCTTGTACACCGTGGCAAGGCTGTCGCCCGCGCTGACGGCCGCGCCCTCCTCCATATTGCAGGCGACGCGCGCATATTCGGAGGAAAGGTAGGTCTCCTCGTCCCTTATGATGACGGCGCTCTTATCCGAAACGGAGAAAGTCATGGCGCCGCGGCCGGTCAGATCCTCCCTGCCGGTATAGATCAGTATGAAAAGCAGTACGCCTATAACGGCGGCGAGCCCCCCGATGATTATCCAGAACCGCGGATCGATGCGCGTCCTCTGCTTTTTGGTTTTGCGTTTTTTCCTTACGATCATTTTTCGTTAACGTCGTAGCCCTTCTTTTGGGAGCGTCCGTACTGACGGTCAAAATTCTCTTTGTTTTTTGCGATATACCCTTCGTAGAGCTTGTCCGAATCGAGCCCTGCCCTTATGCACATGCTCACGAAGAAATGCAGGATATCGACGAGCTCCCCGTGCAGGGCTTCTTCGTCGATGGGCTTTTCGTTCTTCCACCATTTGAAATTGACTTCGTCAAGCAGCTCGGCAAGCTCGCTTATCATGGCGAGCACGTCCTTCTGGATCCACTGCTCCATGGGGAAATCGAGCGAGCGCCTTTCCTGTATGTCGGTGTCGAGCTTCTTCTGCAGCTCGAAAATAACGTCTAATTTATCGTGTTCTGTCATTTGGATCCATCCTTTCGGTCAATTCCGAAAATACTTTTAAGTTCCTTCTCCGACTTTGCGATCCTGCCGACCGCGGCGACGGAGATATCCTCCGTATCGGTCAGCGTCGGCAGCACGGCGGCGATATCGTCCATCGTGATCGAGCCGATCCTCTCTATGACCTCGTCCTCGGTCAGATGACTGCCCCTCAAAAGCTGGGCCCTGCCGATCGCGGAGCTCCTTGCGGCGGTGGATTCCTGCGCCATAAGGAAGCTTGAGATAAGCTGATCCTTCGCGCGGGAAAGCTCCTCCTTGGTAAGGCCGAAGCGCCTTGCCTTATCGACCTCTTCCATCATCATGCGCGCGACGGTCGCAGCGTTCTCTGGGCCGGTGCCGGCGTACATGGTGAGGAACCCGGAGTGCATGAACGCCGTGGGGTACGAATAGACCGAGTAGGCGAGGCCCGATTCCTCCCTGATCCTTTGGAAAAGCCTTGAGCTCATGCTCCCGCCGAAGGCGTTGGAGAACAGAAGCTGGGCGTAATTCTCCTTCGTGTCCTTCTTAAAGCCGGGCAAACAGACCGAGATATGCACCTGCTCGATGTCCTTCGGTATGAAGAACGCCCTTTTGCCCGGCCTGTGGAACGAGAATCCGACAGGCTCCCTTTCGGCCTTCCCCTCCGCCGTGAAGCTTAAGGAAAGCAGATCGATAAGCGCCTTTTCCTCTATATCGCCGGCGGCGGCTATCACCATATTGTCCGGCGTGTAGAGCCTCTGCATATAGCGGACGAGCATTTCCCGATCGAACGCGCGCACGCTTTCGGCAGTGCCGAGTATAGGCCTTTCGAGCGGGTCGCCCTCATAGAAACCGGAGATCGACTTCTCCGCGGCGAGATCCTCCGGAGAATCCTCCGTCATGGAGATCTCCTCACAGACGACGCCCTTCTCCCGCTCGATATCCCCCTCGTCAAGCAGGGAATCGAAAACAAGATCGGAGAGTATCCCGGCGAGCACGTCCGTATCCCTGCCGAGCACGCGCCCGTAGAAGCAGGTACATTCCTTCGAGGTGAACGCG
>CAMZAY010000155.1 GCA_947304365.1 uncultured Clostridia bacterium
CCGCCGGGAGCTGAAGGTCCTCTCCGCCGAGGGCATCTACCGCCTGCTCCTGCGCTGGCGACTGCCGGAATACAAGATCGCAAGCCTGCAAAGGCTCTTTGCCATGGACGACCACAGTCTCTGGGACCTGGAGGAAAAGCAGGAGCGGGAGCGCAGCGAGCGCCAGGATCAGCACTGGCAGAACGCGGCCTCGAACGCGCAGACGGCGCTGGACTCCCTGGTCTCCGAGCACGGCGCTGGGGGCGAGGGCGTGACCGAGCAGCTCTCCATCGCCGCCCAACGGGGGCTGCCGGTCATACTGCACGTCAGGGACGCGATAGGCGAAAGCCTCGACATACTCCGCGCGCACAAGCGGGAGCTCATTGAAAACGGCGGCGTTATGCACTGCTTTTCGGGCAGCGCCGAAAGCGCGCGCGAATGTCTCGAGCTTGGGCTTATGATCGGCTTCGGCGGGTCGCTCACGTTCAAGAACAACCGCCGCGGAGTCGAGACCGCCGAGTTCGTGCCGCTCGACCGCTTCGTGTTCGAGACGGACTGCCCGTACCTCGCGCCCGTTCCCCATCGCGGCGAAAGGAACGACCCCTCCATGATCGCGCTCGTCGCCGAAAAATTCGCCGAGATAAAGGGGATCACCCCCGACGAAGCCGCCGATATCGCGTTTGAAAACGGCATGAAGCTGTTCAGGCTCGGGTAAGGAAGCCTTTAAGGACGATATGACCCTTCGGGTCACGATATAAACGCGGGCGTTTTCGATATACGTTCGCGCGTTCGATATGCGCCCGAAGGCGCGGGAAATAGCCCTCATCCACCTTTTGCAGCGTGCAGCTTCTCTTTGCATTTTCTGTGCCTCGTAAACCCAAATGAACAACAAAACGCCCGCGTTTCGATAAAACGCAGGCGTTTTTTGTATCGAGCAAGCCGTAAGCCGAGTTCTGTTTATGTGACCATCTATCTTGGCAGCGCGTTGCCGCGCGGCTCCAGCGATTACGGGGAGCGTGACGGACAGCCATTAAATGCTCCCATTTCAATCTTGCTCCGGGTGGGGTTTACAGGGACGCGGCGCGTCTCCGCACCGCCGGTAGGCTCTTACCCTACCTTTCCATCCTTACCCCGCTTTATGCGGGGCGGTTTATTTCTGTTGCACTTTCCTTAAAGTCGCCTTCACCGGACGTTATCCGGCACCCTTGTCCTGTGGAGCTCGGACTTTCCTCACAATTCCTTTCGAATTGCGCGGTCACTTGGCTTACTCGATCAATTCCTTTTTAGCTTTCCACCTCATCAGTCAGCCTCGCTTCGTTCGGCTGACAGCTTCCCCTCAAGGGGAAGC
Source organism: uncultured Clostridia bacterium (assembly GCA_947304365.1). Taxonomy (GTDB): domain Bacteria; phylum Bacillota; class Clostridia; order Christensenellales; family CAG-138; genus UBA3857. The sequence continues at coordinate 1,328 of CAMZAY010000155.1, forward strand.
CGGATCGAGAGCGATCACTCGTCTCTGCAGAGGATCCTCGCGCAGTTTTCGCACTCGATTATCCCGTTGCCGGAGGCGAATTTCTTTATCGTATTCATCGGCAGGCTCATCCCACAGCCGGAACAGCGATTGTCCGTGACGCGGGCGACGGGGTTTGGATATTTCTTCTTGATCGTTTTATAGCGCTTCAGAAGCTCCGGCGAGAGCTGTGCGCCTATCCTTTCCACGTCTCTTTCCGCCTTATCGATGACGGGCTTCCTTTCCATGCGCTCGGTCTCGACGACGGTCTTCGCCGCCTCGTAATCGCGCTTGGTCTTCGCGCCCTTCTGATAGGTCTCCTTTATGGCTTCGGTGGTCTTCTTGATCCATTCCTGCGTTTCGGAGAGGGACTTTTTAAGCGAATTCACCCTCTCGAGCAGCTTCTCCATGGACTTTCTGCTCTCGGTGATCTCGGCGGCGGTGCACTCCTCGTCCTCGAGCATAATGTTGAGATCGTCCTGCTCGAGATCGTATTCCTTGAGCAGCGCCTCAAGCTTCTGCGTGCCCGCGGCAAGCTCCGCTTCCTTTTCCTTGACGCCCGTTTTGTAGGAGTCGATCTTCTCCGTCTGCTCCATGAGCACCTTGCGGAGCTTCCTTAATTTCTGCCTTTCCGGAGTGGTCTCGAGTTCCTTCTGGAGCTTGTCGAGCTCCATTTCGGCTTCCTGATACTTCCAAATGATTTCAGCCTGTGTCATAGTCTATCGTGCCTTCTTTTTGAGGAAGGCATCCTTTCCCGGCGAAAATACGCCGATAATTTACTTATCCAATGTGCGAAGGGGCGTTTTTGCGGAGGAGATGATGAACTCCGCCCCGCATCCCAGCGCGATGAGCCTTTCGACGAGCGGCTCCAGCACGACGCGCTCCGTTTCGTAATGCCCGGCGGCGATGACGTTCACGCCCGCGTGGATCGCCTCGATCGCCTCGCTGTGCTTTACCTCGCCCGTAACGAGCACGTCCGCAACCTCCGCCGCGGCAAAGGGGTATTCCGACCCGCCCGAGCCGCCGCAGACCATGACGCGCCTGACCTGTTTTTCCGGCCCGGCAAGGCGCACGCTCGTGTTCAAAACGGTCTCGACCTTTTCAGCGAAGGCGGAAAAGCTCATGCTCTCCTCAAGCTCGCCCACGCGGCAAAGCCCCTCCGGCGGGACGGGCTCCTCCCCCTTTATCCCGAGGAGGCGGCAGAGCGTCGTATTGACGCCGCCCTCCGCGCTGTCGAGGTTCGTGTGCGCGGCGAACATGCCGACGCCGTTCCTGATGAGCTTATAGACCGGCGCGGTGACGGGATCGTCCGGCGAAATGCGCTTGACCGCGCGAAACAGCAGCGGATGATGTGTGAGCACCATATCGCAGCCGAGCCTTATCGCCTCGTCGACAACGGGAAGCGTGCAGTCGAGCGCGACGAGCACCCTTTCGATCTCGGTCTTTTCGGTCCCGACTATCAGGCCGGGGTTGTCGAACTCGAGGGCAAGCTCCCTCGGCGCGATCGTTTCCATTGCTTTCAACAATTCGTCAAGCTGCATCATAAACTCCTTTCGGCGGGTCCCATAAAGCTGATCAGCGCGTCGACCCGCCCGATCTCATCGATCAGCGGCTCGGGATCCCTTCCGCGGGCCCTTGCCTTTTCAAGCTCCTTTTCGTAGACCGCCCTGTAATGCAGCAGAAGGGGCAGAAGCTCTTCCGGGTGCTTCTCTGCCATTACCCAGCCGAAGCGGAACCAATCCTTCGGGAAGCCCTCCGGCACTGCGTTCTCGCCGTTCGGCACGGCGGCGATCACCTGGTAGAAGCGTTTGCCTTCCTTAACGATCCTTTCGTCCGTAATGCCGTAACCGTTTTTGAAGAGGTATTCTCTCAATTCCGCCTCGCCCCGCATGGGCTGCATGACTATCCTTTCGGCGCGCGCGGCGGCGAGCGCGTCCTTCTCCAGTATGCGGGCGATCAGCTCCCCGCCCATGCCGCAGACGGCGATGGTATAGGGCGGCTCCTCGGCTGCGGCGGCAGCGAGCCCGTCGCAGCAGATCACAGTCATCTTTTCGGATATGCCGAGCCTTTTCGCAAGCCTTTCCGCCTTCCTTGCGGAGACGGGGCTAATATCCGAAGCAAGCGCATAATCCGCCGCGCCCGTGAGTACGGCGGCGGCTGAAAGGAAGCCGTGATCGCAGCCGACGTCGGCAAGCGTTTCGCATCTGCCGATCAGCGCGAGCACCGTCTTCAGCCTTTCATCCAGCCTGTCAAAGCGCATACTTCCACTCATAAATTATATAGTAACATAAGGTTGAGTAGAAGTCAAGACATTAGGACGCACAGGCGAGCAGCGCGAGAAGCACTCAGGTTTTTAGGACGCACGCCAAGCGAGCGAAGCGAGCGAAAGCCCACGTGGCCGAAA
>CAMZAY010000156.1 GCA_947304365.1 uncultured Clostridia bacterium
CTGCGGCCCCGCGGGAAGATCGACAAGATTGCCGCCCTTTACGGGCTCCATTACGATAACGGGCTTCCCGTGCTTAACGCAGACCTCGTAACAGCGGCGGCTCTGCACTCCGGGATCCTCATAATCCGCGTAATTGAACTGAAGCTGCACCGCCTCGATATCGGGATACTCGGTAAGTATCATATCGAGCACCTCCGGTGAATCGTGGAAGGAGAAGCCCACGTGCCTGACAAGTCCCTCCTCGCGGAGCTTGAACGCGGTTTCATACGCCCTGCATTCCTTGAATTTGACAAAGTTCTTCACGTTCTGCGCGTGCATCAGATAGAAATCGAAATAATCGACCCCGCATGCTTCGAGCTGACTTTTGAAGAAGGTGCGGATATCCTCCTCCTTTTCAAAATACGAGCCGGTGAGCTTATCGGTCAAAAGGAAGCTTTCCCGCGGATAGCGGCTCGAAAGGCACTCCTTGACGGCAAGCTCCGACTTGCCGCTGATGTAGCCGTGCGCGGTATCGAAGTAATTGAAACCGCTTGCAATAAAAGTGTCGACCATCTGCTTTGTCTGCTCGATATCGACGTCCTTATCGATCATGGGAAGGCGCATGCAGCCGAAACCGAAATTGCCGTGTATTTCCGGAAAATACTTATTCTCGATCATATTATGTTCACCCCTCTCTTTATTATGATTCTATACTTCGCGGGCCGCTTTGGCAATAAAAAATTGCATGTTTTTTCAAAAAACCGCTTGACATCGCGTTTTTACGGTGCTATAATCCGTTACATGTTTTTTATATATTGTCCGTCGAAAACGACACAGAAAACCAAAGAATGCTGCCGCAAAGCGGTAAGAAAAAGATGAACGCATAAGGCGCTCGTCCGCGGGGTCGACACCCCTCGGGCGGGCGCCTCTCAAATTTTAAACGGAGGAGAAAACCATGACTAAATTCATTTTCGTGACAGGCGGCGTCGTTTCGGGACTTGGCAAGGGGATCACCGCCGCATCCCTCGGAAGACTGCTTAAGGCAAGGGGCTTCAAAGTCGCCGCGCAGAAGCTCGACCCCTATATAAACGTGGATCCGGGCACTATGAGCCCCTATCAGCACGGCGAGGTCTACGTTACCGAGGACGGCGCGGAAACCGACCTTGACCTCGGCCACTATGAACGCTTTATCGACGAAGACCTCAATCACTGCTCGAATCTTACCACGGGCAAGGTTTATGAAAACGTGCTCGCACGGGAAAGGCACGGCGGTTACCTCGGCCAGACGGTGCAGATCATTCCGCATATCACCGACGAGATAAAACGCTTCATCTACGGCGCCGCGGAAACGACCGGAGCGGATATAGTCATAACCGAAGTCGGAGGCACTATCGGCGATATCGAGGGACAGCCCTTCCTTGAAGCGATCCGCCAGGTCGGGCGCGAGGTAGGTCATGAGAACGCGATCTATATCCACGTGACATTGGTCCCGTATCTTAAGGCGAGCGGCGAACACAAGTCGAAGCCCACTCAGCATTCCGTCAAGGAGCTGCAAAGCTTCGGTATAGCTCCGGACATAATCGTGCTCCGCTGTGACGAACCCATCACCGACCCCACTATCTTCGACAAGATCGCGGGGTTCTGCGGCGTAGAGCGCGACGCGGTCATAGAAAACCTCACCCTGCCCGTTTTATACGAAGCGCCGCTCTATCTTGAGGAAGCTAATTTCTCCGGCATCGTGTGCCGCAAGCTCGGGCTCGAGTCCCCCGCTCCCGACCTTACCGAATGGCGCGAAATGACGGAGCGAATAAAGAACGCGAAGGGAAGCGTAACGATAGCCCTTGTCGGAAAATACACCCAGCTTCACGACGCATATCTTTCGATCGCGGAAGCGCTTTCCCATGCGGGATACAGACTCGGCGTAAAGGTCAAAATCCGTTGGATCGATTCCGAAACGTTCACGCCCGAAATGCTTGAAGGCGCTGACGGCGTGCTCGTGCCCGGCGGCTTCGGGAGCCGCGGCATCGAAGGCATGATCGACGCCGCGCATCAAGCGAGGATAAACACCATCCCCTATCTCGGGATATGCCTCGGCATGCAGATACTCTGTATCGAATATGCGAGGAGCGTGCTCGGATGGAGCGACGCAAACTCCGGCGAATTCGATCCCGTCAGCCCGCATAAGGTGATCGACTTTATGCCCGGTCAAAGCGACGAGGTCGACAAGGGCGGTACGCTCCGCCTCGGAAGCTACCCCTGCTGTATAAAGCCCGATACGACCATGTCAAGATGCTACGCTATGCCCGAGATCGCCGAAAGGCACCGCCACCGTTACGAAGTCAACAACGATTTCAGAGCCGAGCTCGAAGCGGCGGGGCTTACTTTCTGCGGCGTCTCCCCGGACGGAAGGCTCGTCGAAGCGGCGGAGGTCACTGCGCTGCCCTTCTACATAGGCGTGCAGTATCATCCCGAATTCAAGAGCCGCCCGACGAGACCGCATCCCTTATTCATGGGGCTCGTCAAAGCGGCTATGGATTATCAAGAGGATCACAGGTAACAAAACAGCCTCCGGTTAATTGACCGGAGGCTTTGTTCATTTACATCCATTTCTTCTTTTTGAACCAAACGATACAGCCGACCACGATGCATATGCAGACCAGTATCACGACCGGATAGCTGTACTTCCAATTGAGCTCCGGCATGTACTTGAAGTTCATGCCGTACCAGCCGGCGATAAGCGTCAGCGGCAGGAATATCGAAGTAATGACGGTCAGCAGCGTCATTATGCGGTTCTGCTTTACGTCGTTCTGCGCCTGTATAAGGTCGCGCAGCTGCATTACGTACTCTCTCTGTCCGGATACGATATCCTTAAGGCGCATCACACGCTCGGTGAACAGGTGAAAATACCTCAGGTTCTCATCCTTGAAAAAGCCGTTTTCGTTCTCCTCGAATTCGTGACCGAGGTCGATCAGCTGTTCATAATGCACACGAAGATCTAAAAGGTCGCCCCTGATCTCGTTCATATCCTCCGGGAAAGTCTCCACCTTTCCGTGAAGGATATCCTCCTCCGCGCGGTTGAGCTTCTTTTCCATGGATTCAAGGAGCGGCAGATCCTCGTATATCACCGTTTCAAGGAAATCGTAGATGAATCGCTCCATGCTCGGGAGGCGCCATTTCTTTGTGCGGCAGAGCGTATCCACGACCGCGGGAACGTAACCGTCGTCATCGACGAGCACCACTCCGTTTTCGTCAAGAGCGAAAGCGAAATCATGGCGGGGACCGCCGATATTCTTTCTGTTCGGGATCGAGAAAGTGCCCGTAAGGGAGTCCATGTTGACTACCGCCTTTGTTTCCCTGGGTCTTTCGATATCGATCTCAATATCCGTTTCGATTCCGAGCTCCGCCTTGCGCTCGCGCCATTCGGCAACGGTGAGCACGGCTGCGAACTGCTCCCTGCCTCGCACGGCTTTAAGCTCTTCCAGCGTGCAGGGCTTTAATGATTCGCGGATCAAATAATACATAGCGCGTTCCTTTTACACTCCGCTGTTAACGATCGCGGCATAGGTCTCCTCCGGGATCATGGGCGAGCAGATCTCGTTAAGAAGCGCCTCGTCGATCGAGCCGTTTTCGGCATACTGCTTCCCCGCCTTCCTGACGAGCTCCAGCCTCGGGCCTGTGACAGGAGCCGCCTCCGGAACATTGAACATAGGCGACTCGGGTATCGGGATCATAGTACAGCCGCTCGGGAACAAGAGCTTGAA
>CAMZAY010000157.1 GCA_947304365.1 uncultured Clostridia bacterium
CACCCATCTCACCATAGAACGGTGTATAGTCGAGCACGAGCTGCTTAAGATATTCGAGGAAGAGACCGGCGTCCACGTCAATTACGTCGAGATGACGAGCAACGAGGATATGCTCATAAAGCTTCGCAGCGCGGACTGCGTCTACGATCTTTGCTTCCCCTCCGATTACATCATCGAGAAGCTGATCGCGGACGATCTCGTGCTTCCTCTCGATAAGTCCAAGATCCCCAATATGAAGAACATACAGACCCGCATGCTCGAGATCACCGATTCCTTCGATCCCGGCAACACCTATTCGCTTCCCTATATGTGGGGCACCGTGGGCATCCTTTACAATACCAAGATGGTCGATGATGAAGTCGACAGCTGGAACATTCTCTGGGACGAGAAGTATGCCGGGCAGATCTGGCAGTACAATTCTCTGCGCGACGCGCTCGCCGTATCGCTGCTGAGGCTCGGTTATGACATCAACACCAGGAACGCCGACGAGGTCAATGAGGCGAAGGAGGAGCTCATTAAGCAGATCCCGCTCCTTTACGGCATCGGCACCGACGATATCCGCACCAATATGGCCAACGGCATAGCCGCGCTTGCCGTCATTTATTCCGGCGACGCGATGGCCGCTATGGACGATAACGAGGATCTTGCATACGTCATCCCCAAGGAGGGCTCCAACGTATGGTTCGATAACGTCGTCATCCCCAAGTCCGCCAAGAACGTAGAGGCGGCGCATGCGTTCATCAACTTCCTTAACGACGCGAACCTTGCCGCGAGGAATACCGAGTTCATCTATTATTCCACCCCCAATCAGGGCGCGCTTGACCGCCTTGACGAGGACTTCGTCGGTAACGAGGTGTTCAATCCCACGGAGGAAGATCTCGCCCGCTGCAGCGTGTTCCACGATCTCGGCGATTTCGTCGACGTGTTCAACAACGCCTGGTCCGAGTACAAGTCCAAGATGGGCAACTGATCCCGAAACAACCCAAGCGGAGCGTAATGCTCCGCTTTTTTCGTTTTATATTGTTTGCATATCGGCATGGAATCTGCTATAATTATACTGTGAAATAATGTGATCAAACCATGAAAGGAACACGGATCATGAAGATAGCAGTTCTCTGCGGCGGTTTAAGCCCTGAAAGGGACGTTTCGCTTTCGACCGGCGCACAGGTGGCAAAGGCGCTTTGCAAAAAGGGACATTTGGTAGCGCTTGTCGATTCCGCTTCGGATATCGATAATGTCTCGGGCGATATTTTCAAAAACGATCTCGGCAGCGTTAACGCGCTTATCGGCGATACCGCGCCGGATCTCGGCGCTTTGCTTGATAGGGGCGAGTTTTTCGGTAAAAACGTGCTTAAGGTCTGCCGTATGGCGGATATCGTATTCACCGCCATGCACGGCGGCGCGGGGGAGGACGGCAGCCTTCAAGCGGCGTTCGATCTCCTGGGCATTAAATACACCGGGTCGGGGCACAAGGGCTGCGCCGTTTCGATGGATAAAGTCGTCACAAAGCGCATAATGGAGCCCGTTAAGGGCGTTTCCATGCCGCACGGCGTAACGCTCAACAGGGGCGATTTCGAGGGAAATGAGCTTTCCTATGCCGAAGAGACGCTTGCCGCCGTCGGTCTGCCCATGGTCGTTAAGCCCGCGGGCGGCGGTTCTTCCGTAGGCGTTTCGATCGTCAGGGAAGAAATAGAGCTCCTGCCCGCGATCGAGCTTGCGCTTTCGTATGAGCCGAAGGCCGTTGCGGAGGAATACATAAAGGGGCGCGAGTTCTCCGTCGGCGTGCTCGGCGGACGAGCGCTGCCGCCCATAGAGATAAAGCCGAAAACGGGCTTTTACGATTACAAGAACAAGTATCAATCCGGCATGACGGATGAGATCTGCCCCGCCGATATCCCCGACGATATCTGTGAGGAGATGAAAGCGGCGGCGGTCAAGGTGCATGAGGAGCTTGGCCTTTCCGCATATTCGCGCACCGATTTCATACTCGCCGATAAGGGCGGCGTTTACGCGCTCGAGGCGAATACTCTTCCCGGCATGACCGCAATGAGCCTGCTCCCGCAGGAGGCGAAGGCCGTCGGGATCGATTTCCCGGAGCTTTGTCAGATAATCGTCAACGAAAGCATGAACAAGTATGATAAAGATTGATCTTAACGAAATAGTATCGGCGGTGGAAGGCCGCCCGACCTGCCCGCTGCCCGCGGGATATGTCGAAGACGTCGTTACGGACAGCCGCCTTGCAAAAAGCGGCTCCGTATTTTTTGCTCTCCCGGGGGAGAGGGTCGACGGTCATGATTTCATAAAGGGTCTCGAAGGCCGCGTATTGGCCGCCGTTGTCGAGCGGGAGGTCGATTCTTCCGTTCCACAGATAGTGGTCGACTCGACGTATAAGGCGGTCGGCAGGCTCGGCGCGTATATCAGGACAAAGAGCGGCGTTACCGTCGTCGGAGTGACCGGCTCCGTCGGCAAGACGAGCGTTAAGGAGCTTACCGCCGCGGTGCTCTCCCAAAAGTTCAGCGTGCTGAAGACGGAGAAGAACCATAATAACGAGCTTGGACTGCCCATGACGCTGTTCCGCCTTTCCGAGGAGAACGACGTGGCCGTGCTTGAGATGGGTATAAGCTACTTCGGCGAAATGACGAGGATATCCCGTATCGCAAGGCCGGATATCGCGATCTTCTCGAATATCGAGAACGTGCATACCGAGAACCTTATCGACCGCGACGGCGTGTTGAGAGCAAAAACGGAGCTCGTAGCCAACATGCGCGGCGACACGCTGATACTTAACGGCGAGGATGATAAGCTTGCCGGCTATCCCGTCCCCGCAGGCAAAAAGGCGCTGTATTACGGCATTGAAGGCGATATGTATTCATCCGCGTCGAATATCGTTTATCACGGTATGGAGAGCACGGAATTCACCCTTCGCGTCGGCGGAGAGGCTGTCCGCGTATCCCTTCCCGCATCCGGCAGGCATATGGTCATGAACAGCCTTGCCGCGGCTGCCGCGGGAAAAGTGCTCGGCCTTACGCTTGAGGAGATCAAGGCCGGGCTTGAGAGCTTCGTTCCCGTACAGGGCAGGATGACCCGCATCGAATACCGCGGCGCCGTCATTATCGACGACTGTTATAATGCAAGCCCCACCTCCGTAAAGGCGAGCCTCAGCGTGCTCGGCAGGGCGGGCGGAAGGCGTTTGGCGCTCCTCGGCGATATGCTGGAGCTTGGCGAAAAAACGAAAGCCCTCCATCGCGAGGTGGGCGAGTTTGCCGCCTCGGGATGTGCCGATATACTCGTTGCCGTTGGCGAGCTCGGCAGGGAGATCGCGGACGCGGCAAAGGAAAAAGGGCTTGACAGCGCATTTCATATGGAGCGCAGCGAAGCCGCCGAATATCTCAAGAACGAGTTGAAGGCGGGGGACACGCTGCTCGTAAAGGCTTCGAGAGGTATGAAGCTTGAGGAAATCATCAAGCTTATCATGGACGAGTAAAATGCAGAGGCGTTTTGATTTCACAAAGAGATACGCAGTCGCTTTGGGCGGCGGCGGAGCAAAGGGCGGCTACGAGATAGGCGTTTGGAAGGCCCTTGATGAAGAGGGCTTCAAATACAGCGCGGTCAGCGGCACCTCCGTCGGCGCGCTCAACGGCGCTCTCATGTGCATGCATTCTCTTGAGGCGGGCGTCGATCTGTGGCGAAACATAAGGTATTCGCAGGTCATGGACGT
>CAMZAY010000158.1 GCA_947304365.1 uncultured Clostridia bacterium
TAAACGCCGTTGTACGTTCAGTTCAAGTAGACCTCGACGAACTCGCACTTGGGCACGTAATCGATGCCCGAGAGCATGAGCCCCGCCTTGTAAGTGATGTAATTCCTCAAAAGCGAGGGATCGGAATAGCTCGGTATTATCGCATATTTCTTGGTCTTGGGTATGTCAAGGAGCGACGCCTTTGAGGAAAGCTTTATGGAATAAGGCTTTTTGGGCTGTCCCCAGGAGGTGTTTCCGCGCCCCTTTATAGAGCCTGTGCCGGAGTAATCGCCGCTCGAATACTGCTTCGTGCCGAGGGTCAGCGTGAAATCCGCGCTGACGTACTCCTCCTTGCCTATCTGGCTGAACGGCACGGAGGCGTTTATCTCAAGCTTCGGGAGCGCCGCCGCGGAGGCGTAGACGCCGACGGATTGGAGCGCGTCCTTCGTAAGGATATCGCCCCTTCGCGCATTGAAAGTGAAGGTCTTTTCCGCGGCAGAGCCCGTCACCGTGACCCTGTCCTCGTATCCGCGGAAGAAGTCGGTATAGGTCTCGGAATAAGTCCAGCCCTGCTCAAAGCTCGCGGTAAGGGTAAGGGTCTTGTCCTCCTCCACCCTGAGGAGCCCGTAATGATCGCTCACACGGAGCGTGAACGCCGCCTCGTCATATGAGAGCGTCACGCCCTCCGAATGCCGGGGAACGATCACCTCGTCATGCGCTTCACTCACTCCGGCGGCGCCCGTCGCCGGGGAGAACGCCGCGAATATCATCGCGAGCGCGAGAAGCAATCCCAGATACTTTGCCTTTTTCATGATTCAAACATCCTCCGTTCCGAATTCGTCCTTTATCATTTTGCCGAAATTTTCAAGGAATCCGGCTTTTGCGTCCCTTGATATCCGCCGCCACGGGAACACCATGTCGAACGCGTGCGCGTCCGCATGATATACGTCCGCCCGGGCGGGCACGCCCGCTTTTTTGAGCGCCTCGACATAATCGAGGGTTTCCCTGTAAAACGGCTCCCCGTCGCACACGAAGGTATAGCACGGAGGAAGGCGCGAATAATCCTTCTGCCTTGAGGGAGAGGCGTAGGGCGGCACGTCCTCCCTGCCGTAAAGCTCGCCCAAGTACATCCTCCACGCCTCGTGATTCTTCTTCGTGTTCCAGAAGAGGCTCCTGTTATCGCGTGAGGAATCGGTATCGAAGCAGTCGAGCATCGGGTAGAGCGGGAGCTGATAATCGATCTTTATCCGCCCCCTGTCCCGTGCGAGCATGGCAAGCGCCGCGGCAAGCCCGCCGCCCGCGCTTTCGCCGCCGACTATTATGCGGGAAACGCCGAGCGCCTCCCTGTTAGCCCAGAGCCATTCGAGCGCCGCGTAGCAGTCCTCGAGCGCGGCGGGGTACGGCGCATCCGGCGCGAGCCTGTACTCGGGCGAAACGACTACCGCGCCGAATTCCCTTGCCGCGTCCCTCGCCCTTGAGAGGAGCGCCATATCGGCGCTGCCCTCGTAAAAGCCGCCGCCGTGCATCCAGAGTATTCCGGGCACGGGCTCATTCGCCTCCTCCTTCGGGTGGATGACGACGAGCTTGAGCGGCCCGTTATCCGTGTCGATATTGCGTATTTCGCGTGTCAATCGCATAGGCCGTCAGAATTTCCTTCCGCTGCCGGAATGGCTCGTCCCGGAATGCCCGGAATAGCTCCCGCTGTGCGACGAGTGTGAGCCGCTCCTTCCGCCGGAGGAAGATACCGGCGGGCTGTACGAGCGGTTCTGTTCGCTCCTTATGAACAAGTCGCCCACATTGCTGACGGAAAGCGTGTCGTTTATGAGGTGATCGCCCGCGGTGAACGCGGTCAGGACCGTCTTCATCGAATCGAGATCCTTTGCCGAGCCCGTGCCGGAGACTATCCACGCGATCACGGCGCAGACCGCCGCGGCTATCGTCCACACGACGGGCGTTTTGGGCGTGCGTCCGGTCTTGAGCGTGCGGTCGAGGTATTTGAGCCAGCGGTTCGCGGAGCGCGTTTCGCTGTCGAACAGCATGTTGGCGCCCTTCAAAAGGCGGCTTATGTTCCTGCCGCTCAGTTTTCTCGCGACCCCCTCGCCCATGGTCATCACGGACGATCCGCCGCTGAACACGGTGAGTAGTATGCCGTTGTCGTCCGTCTCGCTGCCGTAGCCGGAGCGGTTATAGAACACGTCGGAGTAGAACTGGGGATCGAGGCCCTCATATTCGTCCGCAAAATGCACGGCAACGTCCACGCCGTATTTATCGGAGATCTTCTTTGCCTTTTCCGCTATGGCGGCGATCCTCTCGCCGCTTATCCTGCCGGTCTCGTCGGTCACGCGGGGGGCGTTCGGATCCTTCGGCGAGGAGGGCGTGCCCACGTCCGGCCACCAGTCTGGCGTGAAGGGGTAGCCCTTTTTGACGAGGTTCGTGATGTTCTTCGTCCAGCCGATGATGCCCTCCGCATAGCGGTCGCTGCCGAGGAAGCCGTACAGCTCGTCGTCGATCAGCTCGGCATTCTCCTCCGTATAAAACACGCGCGGCGCGCCGGTGACGCAGCACCAGCCCTCGCGGTCGCGCCCGTTGACGATCAGGCAGAGGCAGAAGCCGTCGTGCCCGTAATTCGTCCCGTAGCCGTTGAAATCGTAAAAGTCCGCGGCGTAAACGCTTATGTCCATGCCGTGGGTCGTGGTATCGGTGAATATGACGATGTCCGTACCGGTCGCTTCCGCCGCGGCGCGCACCGCTTCGGAGACCGCCTTTTCCTCCTCGGGATCGAGCAGATCCGCTTCGTCGATCACGCGCGGCGCGTCCGGATCGGCGGGCGTCCAGATCCACGTTGAAGTATCGCTCGGGAACCAATCGGGCATATCCGTACCGGAGGCGAGCGCCGGGGCCGCCGCGGTCAGTACGAGCACGAGCAGCGCGGCGAGAGCTAATGTTTTTTTGATGTTCTTCATAACGCCCTCCTCAGCAAGACACCAGCGAGAATATGAGCATCAGCACCGCGAACACCGCCGCGAACAGGCCGAAGCTCCTGAGCGCCTTTACGCCCTTGTCAGTCGGGATATGGCCGACGACCTTCCCCGTCTGTCCGTTCATCGCAAAGCTGTATTTCTGCCCCTTGTGCGCCACGCTGAACGTGTAGACCGGCAGGAGCACGTAACGGGTGGCAGTTGGGTGCGCCGAAATGTCGCGGCTCTTCTCGGTCACGTTCGAGTAGCCCCTGACCGCTTCGCTCCTCAAAACGCTCATAGCGCTCGTTATCATGCGGTCCTCCGCGCGCTTTCTTACCTCCTCGGAGCCCTTGTCGAAGCGCTCCGCAAAGAAGCCGGCGAGGTAATCCGCGCTGAACGGCTTTATGCCGCTCAGGTCGAACGGCTCGAGCGAATCCATAAGCGCGTCCTCGAGCCGCGCGCTGCCGTCGACGGGGATATCCTTGAAGTCGACGTTGACGCCCCTTGTCAACTCGTAATAATTCGTTTCGGTGGTGACGTAATTGCCCTCGCGGGTGGTGGTATGCGTCGTCCCCTCGAATACCGCCGTGCCGTCGAGACTGCAGTCATAGAGCCAGAACGGCACGTAAACGCCGACGACGTCGGTAATGTTGCTCTCCTTGAAGAAGCCGAACGGCAGCAGCTTTTTGCCCTTGTAATAGGACTGCACCGCGGCGGGGAGCGCCTTTTTGTCAATGGCGAAGGGGATCACGCCGTCGGGAC
>CAMZAY010000159.1 GCA_947304365.1 uncultured Clostridia bacterium
ATACGTTGATTTTTTCAGGCTGAAAACCTGCATCTCCTTAAGTGAATGCACCCTTCGCCGGGCTTCTTTTTCGTTAACCAACCACCGGGGACGGTTCTCGATGGGTGCTTTTCAATACAGCCGTTCGCCGCCCTCAATCCTCCGGGCAGGCGCAGCGGATCACGTCTTTCAGCGAGCTTACGCAGGCGTACAGCATGGGCGTTATCTCCTCGTCCGGTCCCGCCTGATCGGGGACCATTATCACCCGGCAGCCCGCGCCGAAGGCGCTTTTTACGCCGTTGGGGGAATCCTCCACGGCGGCGGCCTCCTCCGGCTTTACGCCCAGCACGCCGCAGGCGTAAAGGTATGTGTCGGGGGCGGGCTTCCCGAGGGCGACCATATTCGAGCAGACGATCTTATCGAAATACTCCCTTATGCCGGTTTGTGCAAGCAGTCTTTCCGCCCTTTCCGTTTTGCCGGACGTGGCGAGCGCTATAACGACGCCCCTTGCCTTTAGCTTTGGGAGCAGCTCCTTCGCCCCGGGCTTAAGCTGAACGCCGTGCTCCTTCTCCATGGAAGCGTAGATCCGCCCGCACTCGGCCTTTATCTCCCGTATGGGGCAGGCCTCTCCGAACCAGGCCTTCAGCTGTTCGTCAACGAACGGCATGCCCAGCGAGCGGAGCGCAAGCGTCTTCTCCCTGTCGAGCGTACAGCCGAAGCGGGCCGCGGCCTCCGCCCATGCGCGCTGAAAATACTTCTCCGTATCGGTCAGCGTGCCGTCAAGGTCGAATATCACCGCGCGGACGTCCCTTTTATCGTCCCGCACAGAGCGCAGATCATCCATAATGCCGCCTCCCGTTCGCAAGAAAACTCCGGTCGGTCATCAGAACCCGCCGATGCCGAGCGAGGCGCGGAGTATCATCAGCGCGTCCTCGGCGGTGACGCTGCCGCTGAAATCGACGTCGCCGATCATGGTCTGCGCGTCGTTGAGCGTGATTATGCCGAGCGCATTCCTCAGAGCAAGCAGCGCGTCGGAGGCTTCGACCTCTCCGGTATCGTCGATATCGCCCGGCACGTACCGCTCAAAGCAGGGGAAGGCGATGGACTTGACGTATACGCAGCCCTCGAAGTATTGATGCGGCATAACGTAATCGACGTAGTCAGCGCGCCCGTTGATGTAGAAAACGCAGTCCTCTGCGAAATAACAGCCATCCCCGGGGGCGATGAGGCAGCCCTCGCTGTATTCGTGATCGATCACGAAGGGCGTCTGTTCATCGAACATATCGAGTCCCTCCGTGTCGTCGTGCCAGTAGGAATAGACGTGGTTGTAGAAGTCGAACACCGCCTCGTCCGTAAAGAGCGGGGAGGCGAATCCCGGCGTGGACCCCGCGACGGCGGGACGGAAGCCCTTTATATAGACCTCGTGGATCGGTATCGGCTCGTCCTTGGGCGCGGGCTGAGAAGAGGCGAATGTCGCGGCGGGCGCAGCGGCGAGCATGAGTATGCAGATAAGCATCGCGACGACCTTTTTCATTGTTTTTCTCCTTTCGGCATGGACGTTTATCATTTGCCGCACGGAACGATGCTCCGCGCGGGGTATCGTTATTTGCCCCTGTATTCGAAGCAGAGCATCGTAAGATCGTCGAACTGCTCCGCCCCGTTCACGAAACCGTCCACCGCCGCGTGCACGTTTTTAAGTATGCGCTCGGGCGAGGCGCCGGGCTCCGCGTTCAGCGCCGAGAGCATGCGCTCCGTGCCGAACATGCCGTTGTCCGCATCGGTCGCCTCGGGCACGCCGTCCGTATAGACGAAGAGCTTGTCGCCCGGGGAGAGCGTCAGCTCGTATTCCCTGTACTTAACGCCGTCCATACCGCCGATGACAAGACCGTGCCTGTCTTTTACAAGCTCGAATCCGCCGTCCTTCCGGCTCAGAGCGGGATATTCGTGCCCGGCGTTGGCGCAGGTGAGCCTGCCGGTGGAGATCTCCAGTATGCCGATCCAAACCGTTACGAACATGCTTTCCTTGTTGTTGGAGCAGATCGCCTCGTTGGTCTTGGTCAGCACCTCTCCGGCGGACTGCCCGAGCATAGCGCAGCTCTGCAGTATTATCTTCGATACCATCATGAAGAGGGCGGCGGGTATGCCCTTGCCGGAAACGTCCGCGATAAGCAGGCAGAGATGATCGTCGTCGATCAGGTAGAAGTCGTAGAAATCGCCGCCGACCTCCTTTGCGGGATCCATCGAGGCGCAGATATCGAACTCGCCCCTGTCGGGGAAGGCGGGGAAGCTGTTCGGCAGGAACGCCGCCTGCAGCTTCGTCGCAAGAGCGAGCTCCGTACCGATGCGCTCCTTCTCGGAGGTCGCCGCCTTAAGGTTCGTCATATATGCCGAAACGCCGTCCGCAAGGCTCTTTACGTTGTCGGAAAGCAGCTTGAGCTCCCCGCCGGAGCGTACCTTCGGATCCTCGAATACGAGCTCCTCCGGCTCTGAATTGCTTCGCATCTTTTCAACGAAGGAATCGCTGCTCTTCGCTATCCTCTCGATGGGCCCTATAAGATAGCGCTCGGTGTTGAACAGATACAGTATCACGACCACCGCGGTGAACGCCGCCGCGATCGAAACGACCGTGTAAACGTAGCGGCGAAGGCCCGCGTTTATCCTGTTTATGTCGATCTCCACGCAGATCAGGCCGACCGCCTCGCCGCGGCTGTCGAATATAACGCGGTAGCCGTTCAGCATGTGCCCGTATTCGGAGGAGTACCCCTCCAGCGTGCCGTTCTCCTTTTTGCCGTCCTTTACCGCCTGCTGGAGGATCATGAGCGTATCGTCTTCAAAACTGCCCGCCTCGCAGGGCTTTCCCATGTAGGTGTATATCTGGGAAACGGGAACGCCGGTCGAAAGCTCCGCCTCGGACTTCGCGTTGATCGCGTAATGAAGGCTGTGGATGTCGTCCGTATCCTCAAAATAGATCGCGTACAGATACTCGATATCGGAGGAATCCTTGACGCTGTTCAGCTCCGTACGGAGCGCCTCATACCCCTCGGGCATTTCGCGCGCCGCGATCATATCGCCGAAGGAGTATTTCACCGCCATGCGGTACGCGTATTCCAGCACCGTTTCCGCATACGTCCGGTAGCTTTCCATTACGCTGCTGCGGTAGAGCGTGTAGCCGACGAGCGAAATGACCGCCGTCAGCAGTACCATGAATACTATCGCGGTTATCGCGACCTTCGTTTTTATCCCGATCCCTTTTTTCATGTTGAAACCTCTGTCGCAGCTTGTTCCGGCGCGGACGCCGTATCGCCCGCGCTTCCCGCAAAAAACGCTGTGACGGCTTTGCGGCGAATAACGAACGTCCGCCGATCCTGAAATCGACGTGGTGTCGATTTGATTATAGCCGCAAACACAAGCGCTGTCAAGCGGCGGGGAAGCGGGCGCGGGCGTGCGATTTCCGGCGGCATGAGCGGTTTTTTGCACCGTCGGGAAAAGGCGATGGAATCACCCCGATGATCCGAAAAAGGGTGCAGGCTTAAATTCGGCGACGGCTGCCTTGTGTTCGACGGCAACACGTGCAAAAAAATGACGGGGGGAGAGGCTTGCGCCTTTTGACAAAAGCCGGCCTCACGCCGCCTGATTCGTCCACAGGACGGACGGCGTGAGGCAAAGAAACCTGAGAAAAGCATTTCGCTGATCTCAGGTTCTTTTTGCCTTGCTGTG
>CAMZAY010000160.1 GCA_947304365.1 uncultured Clostridia bacterium
GAGGCCGCCAAGTACCGAACGAGGCTGCCGATGGAATTCCCGCTCCCCCCGCGGGAGATCATTTTGAAGGACACCACCGTGGAGGGGCTGTATCACGCGCTCCTCACGGCGATAAACCGCCTTCCCGAGGACGAGAAGGAGAAGAGCGTCCGCGCTGTCGAGGCGGACAGGTTCACCATCCGCGTCTGCACGGGCAATATAAGGAAGCACCTTAAGGCAAGGGGAGGCAGGCTCATGTTCCTCGATTACGTCGAGGGCAAGGGCAAGATGGAAATAATCGTTACTTTTATGGCGCTGCTCGAGATGATCCGCCGCGGCGAGATCAGATTGAAGCAGGACAAGGGCTTCGGCGATATCGCCATTATCGAGGCGGAGCTCATTACCGACGATGAGAATATAAGCTATGACGATGAACTCGATCAATGAAACAGAAGCGGCCGTACTCTCCCCCGAAGCGGAGGAGCGCGAGCCGGAAAAAATCGATAAGGCCGTATTCAGGTCCGCGCTCGAGAGCGTGCTTTTCGTGACGGGCGAACCCATCCCGAAGGCGGAGATCGCAAAGCTGTTCGGGCTCTCCTTAAAGGAGCTCGACGTTTGGATAAGCGAGGCGGAGGAGGATAACGCCCGCGAAGGGCGCGGCATACGCATCTATGCGACCGGCGACACGCTGCAGCTCGTCACCGCGCCGGAGAATAACGAGTGGCTCGTCAAGCTCCTCGCCCCCCCGCAGGAGAAGAACCTTTCCGATTCCATGATGGAAACGCTGTCCGTCATCGCGTACCGCCAGCCCGTAACAAGGGCGGATATCGAGGCGGTAAGGGGCGTAAGGTGCGAATACGCCGTTTCACAGCTTTTGAAGCAGGGCTTCATAAAGGAGCTCGGGCGGAAGGACGTCGTCGGAAGACCGATGCTTTTCGGCACGACGGACGCCTTCCTGCGCCGCTTCGGACTGCACTCCCTCGAGGAGCTTCCCCCCATGCCGGAGCCTGAAACGGAGGAACAGGAAGTATAATATGACACTTAAGGATCTAAAGCCCGGGCATTCCGCCAGGGTGCTCACGGTCGGCGGAGAGAAGGCGCTCCGCCAGCATTTTCTCGATATGGGCGTCATACCCGGCGCGGAGCTGACGGTAGTTAAGCTCGCCCCCATGGGCGACCCGATGGAGCTTCGCATACACGGGTATGAGCTGACGCTGCGCATTGCCGACGCCGAAAGGATCGGCATAGAGCCGATCGACAAGCCCGGTGAAAAGCCGGAGCCCGAAAGGAAACCGAAGCCCGATCATCCGGGCCTTGGCGAAACGGGCAAATTCCATCCCAAGGGAAGCGGCGATCCTTTGCCGGAGGACGCCGTGCTTTCGTTTGCGCTCGTCGGCAACCAGAACAGCGGCAAGACGACGCTCTTCAACCAGCTCACCGGCTCCAAACAGCACGTGGGCAATTTCCCCGGCGTCACCGTCGACCGCAAGGACGGCGTTATAAGGGGCTATAAGAAGACCACCATAACCGATCTTCCCGGCATCTATTCGATGTCCCCCTATTCGAGCGAGGAGCTCGTCTCGCGCAATCACGTGCTCAATGAAAAGCCTACCGCGCTGATAAACATTGTCGACGTCACCAATATTGAACGCAACCTGTATCTTACGATGCAGCTGCTTGAGATGGACGTGCCGACCGTCGTCGCCCTCAATATGATGGACGAGCTGACCGGCAACGGCGGCTGGGTAGATATAAACGCCATGGAGGAGATGCTCGGCGTGCCCGTCGTGGCGGTCTCCGCCGCAAAAAATCAGGGCGTGGATGAGCTTATCTCCCACGCCGTGCATATCGCAAGGTACCGTGAAAAGCCCCTTAAGCAGGATTTCTGCTCAAAGGATGATAACGGCGGCGCCGTGCATCAATGCCTGCACGCAGTCATGCATCTTATAGAGGATCACGCTCTGCGCGCGGGTCTGCCGCTCCGCTTCGCCGCAAGCAAGGTGGTGGAGGGGGATCCCCTCGTTATCGAAAAGCTGGAGCTTGACGATAACGAAAAGGACGCGCTCGAGCATATCATAGTCCAGATGGAGCATGAGCGCGGCCTTGACAGGAGCGCCGCGATAGCCGATATGCGCTTCTCGTACATAATGAAGGTCTGCGAAAGCTGCGTCGTCAAGCCCGTCGAAAGCAAGGAGCATATAAGGAGCCGCAGGATCGACAAGGTGCTCACCGGCCGATTTACGGCGCTGCCCGTGTTCATACTGATAATGGCAATCGTTTTCGTGCTCACCTTCAACGTGATAGGCCTCGGCCTGCAGAAGCTCCTTGAACTCGGCATAGGCAGGCTGACGGAGGTCGTCGACGCCGCAATGACCGCGGGCGGCGTCAACCCCGTGATACACGGCCTCGTCGTCGACGGCATACTGGAGGGCGTCGGCAGCGTGGTAAGCTTCCTTCCGATAATCGTAACGCTGTTCTTCTTCCTCTCCATGCTCGAGGACAGCGGCTACGTCGCAAGGGTCGCGTTCTTCATGGATAAGCTTTTGAGGAAGATAGGTCTTTCCGGCAGGAGCATAGTCCCCATGCTGATCGGCTTCGGCTGCACCGTGCCCGCCGTAATGGCGACGCGCACCCTGCCGAGCGACAGGGACAGGAAGATGACCATTCTCCTGACCCCGTTCATGAGCTGTTCGGCAAAGCTGCCGATCTATTCGTTCTTCGTCGCGGCGTTCTTCAAGGGCAAAGGCGGCCTTATAATGACCGGGCTCTACTTTGCCGGGATACTCCTAGGCATACTCTTCGCCCATGTGACAAAGGCGACGGTCTTCAAGGGCGAGGCCGTGCCCTTCGTAATGGAGCTTCCGAATTACAGGATGCCGAGCTTTAAGAACGTAATGCAGCTTCTTTGGGAAAAATCCAAGGACTTCCTGCAAAAGGCGTTCTCGGTGATACTGATCGCCACAATAGTCGTATGGTTCTTAAAGAGCTTCGACCTGCATCTTGATCTTGTAGAGGATTCCCATGCGAGCATACTCGCCAAAATAGCGGGAATATTCGTGCCGCTGTTCAAGCCCCTGGGCCTCGGCGACTGGCGCATCTGCACTTCGCTCATATCGGGCTTCGTCGCAAAGGAGAGCGTCGTTTCCGTAATGGAGGTCCTCTTCGGCGCGGAGGGCGTCGGCTCCGTCATGACGGGTCTGAGCGCCGCGGCAATGCTCGTGTTCAGCCTGCTCTACACGCCCTGCGTGGCCTCCATCGCCGCCATAAAGCGCGAGCTCGGCGCAAAATGGGCGCTCGGCGTAGTCGCCTGGCAGTGCGCCATTGCGTGGGTATGCGCTCTTCTCGTCCGCTCGATAGGTCTTCTTCTGGGGTTCAGATGATGAACGGCTGGGATATCGCGATAATAATACTGCTCGTTGCCGTCGCCGCGCTCGCGGTGTGGCTCGCCGTCCGCAGGAAAAAGAAGGGTTCCGGCTGCTGCGGGGGCTGCTCGTCCTGCCCCGGGTGCGGTTCCTGCAAAAAGGACCGCGGCGATGAAAACAAGGATCGACCGTGAAAAAAGCCGATCGGGGAAATTATCGGCAAAAAAGCAAATAATAATTGAATGAAGCCTCCGTTTATGGTATAATATAGACGGAGGTATTTTTTATGTATTACGCGATAATAGGCGATATGATCGGCTCGCGCAGGCTCCCGCCG